>NZ_KI519495.1:184887-262198 GCF_000482745.1 Oleidesulfovibrio alaskensis DSM 16109
CAGCCGACCTCGGCAGAAATCACACAACGGGGGATGCAAGGGGAATCATTCCCCTTGCCCGTCGGAGACACAAAAACCCCCGAGACAATGCAGCCTCCGGCGGGCAGCAGGGGCTATCCGTTTTTCCCGGCATACTGCATCTGCCGCAGGAGCAGTTCCGGCATCGCCTGATACCCGTAAAACGAACAGTGTCCGGTGTGAAATCGAGGGAAAATAAAACTCGTTGCGCTTGAAAAACAGCACGCTGCCGAACCTGTTTCAGCATCCAACCGGCACATTACGGACAATTACGGAATACCCGTTCTGAATAGCAGGCCATAAGTTTTCTGCTTCAGAAGCCGATTTCTGTTTTCTTTTCTGAAATTTTTGTTGTTTTTTATACATATGAAAACAAAATAAGGGCGTCCGAAAACGACCCTTTTTGACTACTTTTGCGGTCTGCTTTTCTGCACGTGATGATACTTCTGTCAGGCAAAAAACAGAGATACCGGCCGCAATCCGCTTGAAAAAAACATGAGCCAAAATGAACTCGGGAGCCACGAAATATTGATTTTCGGGGACTAAAAGGCTACGGTATCTCGATTTGGCTGAGCACAGCCTACTGTTTCCCGTCACTCGGCCGGTACCTGCACCGGACCGGCACATGTATACCCGGAATGCCGGGACTCACCCATCCAGGAGGTTCATCATGAAGCGCGTTATTCTGGCAGCTTTTGCTCTTGTTATGCTTCTTTCGGCCAACGCATGGGCGCAGAAGCTCGTTGTTGCGCACGACACCAATTTCAAACCTTTCGAGTTCAAAGACGAAACCGGAAACTACACCGGATTCGACATCGAACTGTGGAAGGCCATCGCCAGCGAAATCGGTGTGGAATACACCTTCCAGCCCAACGACTTCAACGGAATCATTCCCGGTCTGCAGAGTGCCACTTTTGATGCAGGCATCGCCGGCATCACCATCAAGCCCGAACGGCAGGAAGTAGTTGATTTTTCCGACCCGTACTACGATTCAGGTCTCGTTATTCTTGTCCGTGCCGACAATAACGACATCAAAGGCATCGAAGACCTGAAAGACAAAGTCATTTCCACCAAGCTGGCCACTTCCAGCGCAGACTTTGCCGCCGGTTTTGCTCCCAAAGACAATATCAAGCTGTACCCCAACAACGACGCCATGTTCCTTGAACTGCTTTCCGGCGGTGCCGATGCAGTTATTTTTGACATGCCCGTGGTCAAAGACTTTGCCCAGAAAGCAGGCAAAGGTCAGGTTAAAGTTGTGGGCCCCCTGTATCAGGGGCAGTCTTACGGCATTGCTTTCCCCAAGGGCAGCGACCTGAAGCCCAAAGTGGACGCTGCGCTTAAAAAGCTGCGTGAAAACGGCACGTACGAAAAACTGTACATCAAGTGGTTCGGCTACGCCCCTGCAAAAAAGTAGTCTTTACAGTTTGTAAATAATAACCGCCCGGACATGCATAGGGATGGCGCGCGCCATCCCTATGCCGTTTTTCATGCACCGCCATGCGGATGCGACACACTCACCCGGGCGCACAACAAGAGGTTTTATGGCTTTTCAATTCAAACCCGAAGTGATGCTGGATACCGCCCCCCTGCTGTGGGACGGCATTGAGCTCACCATCATCATCACGGTGCTTGGTCTTGTCTTCGGCTTTATTATCGGCACCCTGGTCGGCCTCGGACGTATATCCCGCAACCGTCTGTGCAACGCTGTAGCTGTTTCCTATGTCGAAGCCATCCGCGGCACACCGCTTATCGTACAGGTCATGTTTCTGTACTTCGGCCTGCCTCTGGTTCTCGGCATCCGCATTCCTCCCGTCACTGCCGGCGTTGTGGCCATAGCGGTAAACTCCGGTGCCTATATCGCAGAAATAGTGCGCGGTTCCATCCAGTCCATCAACACCGGACAAATGGAAGCAGGGCGCTCCATCGGGCTCACACATCTGCAGACCATGCTGTATATCATCTGGCCGCAGGCGTTCAAACGCATGATACCGCCGCTGGGCAACCAGTTCATCATCAGCCTGAAGGACACTTCGCTGCTGGTTGTCATCGGGGTGGGCGAGCTGACCCGTCAGGGACAGGAAATCATCGCTGTCAACTTCCGGGCGTTCGAGGTGTGGCTTACCGTTGCCATCATGTACCTGTGCATGACCCTGACTCTGTCGCAGGTGCTGCGCATGTACGAACGCAAACTCAATGCCCGCACCAGCCGCTGAGCCGAAAGGAGACACCCATGAAACCCATGATTGAAATAAAAGATCTGCACAAAAGCTACGGCAACGTGGAAGTGCTTAAAGGCATCGACCTGACCGTGCGGCAGGGCGAAGTCGTCGTCATCATCGGGCCTTCCGGTTCGGGAAAATCCACCGCCCTGCGCTGCATCAACCGGCTTGAGGAAATATCTTCAGGCTGTATCAAGGTGGACGGTTTTGACCTGTACGCCGAAGATACCGATATCAACTATGTGCGCACAGAAGCAGGCATGGTCTTTCAGCAATTCAATCTGTTTCCGCATCTCAGCGTGCTGCAGAACGTAACCATAGGTCCGGTGAAAGTACGCAAAATGCCCAGGCAGGAAGCCGAAATACTGGGCCAGAAACTACTGGAAAAAGTCGGACTGCCTGACAAGGCGCACGCGTACCCCGAACAGCTTTCGGGCGGACAAAAACAGCGCGTGGCCATTGCGCGTTCCCTTGCCATGCAGCCCAAAGTCATCCTGTTTGACGAACCTACGTCGGCGCTGGATCCTGAACTGGTGGGCGAAGTACTGGACGTCATGAAACGCCTTGCCGCGGAAGGAATGACCATGGTCGTGGTCACACACGAAATGGCCTTTGCCAAAGAAGTGGCAGACCGGGTCATCTTTATCGATCAGGGCCGCATTCAGGAAGAAAACATTCCTTCGGAATTCTTTGATAACCCCAGCAATCCGCGCCTGCGCGAATTTCTGGGTAAAGTGGCACATTAATCAGTTGCCGGTCCGTATTCTGCGGCCATTGCACGGGAATATCCCCGTCCGCTGCTACGGATAGTTCTTCCATCAAAAAGGGCGCATGTGCGCCCTTTTTCTGTTTGTGCAACAGCACCTGCCCGCCGGAGGCTGCTTATTCTTCAAGGACTTTTATGTCTCCGACGGGCAAGGGGAATGATTCCCCTTGCATCCCCCGTGGCGCGATTTCTGCCGCGGTCGGCTGACTGTCCGGGGCGTACGCTGAAGGCCGTTTGGCGGGGAAGCAGCACAACGCGCCGCAACCGAGACCGGGCCACGCCATGCGTGCGCACCGAGGGTGCAGGGCGATCATCTCACTGCCCGCCGGAGGCTGCTTTTGCTTCAAGGACTTTTATGTCTCCGACGGGCAAGGGGAATGATTCCCCTTGCATCCCCCGTGGCGCGATTTCTGCCGCGCTCGGCTGACTGTCCGGGGCGTACGCTGACGGCCGTTTGGCGGGGAAGCAGCACAACGCGCCGCAACCAAGACCGGGCCGCGCCATGCGTGCGCACCGAGGGTGCAGGGAGATCATCTCACTGCCCGCCGGAGGCTGCTTATGCTTCAAGGGCTTTTATGTCTCCGACGGGCAAGGGGAATGATTCCCCTTGCATCCCCCGTGGCGCGATTTCTGCCGCGCTCGGCTGACTGTCCGGGGCGTACGCTGAAGGCCGTTTGGCGGGGAAGCAGCACAACGCGCTGCAACCGAGACCGGGCCGCGCCCTGCGCGTGCACTGAGGGTGCAGGGAGATCATCTCACTGCCCGCCGGAGACATATTCAAAAAGGTTTCCGGTCATTTTTCACAGACAGGGGAGTCATTCCCGTTACGTCTACCGGCAGGCTCAGCGACCGGCGGCTTTTGCCCAGGCCATATCCACGGCATCCGCAAACTGTGGCAGAGGCAGCGAGCCACGCACGACGATGTCATTCACAAGAAATGTCGGGGTTCCTTCCAGCCCAAGGTTTTCGGCTTCCTGTCTGTCTTCGCGCAAAATTCGTGTTGCCGCGTCACTTTGCGCGTCACGCGCAAGCCGTGCGGCATCCAGTCCCAGTTCTGCGGCTTTGGCAGAAATAAAGGCACTGCCTTCCTTTATCACGCGGGCCCGCTCAACAAACATGGCGTCGTACAACGCCCATGCTTTTGCTTCGTCCTGCATGGCGGCAGCCACAAACATGCGTGAAGCTGTTTCGGCATTATCATGTGATTTTAAAGGATAATGCTTAAAAACCAACCGCACCTTGCCTTTGTAATGCTCCATAAGAGCGGCCACGGTGCCGGCAGCCTGAGCGCAGTAGGGACAGGTAAAATCCGAGTATGCCACAATGGTCACCGGAGCATCCTGCGGCCCGCGCACGGGACGCCCGTCCAGTTTTACCTGCTTGGGCTGTGTCATATCGGCCTGCCACTGGGCACGCATGGCTCTGTCTCTGGCAATTCTGTTACCGTCACGCACGATATCCAGCACCTGTTCCGGATTCTGCCGCAGCACATCCATAACCAGCCCGGGGTTATCGCGCAGAACCTCGCGCACCATGTCTTTCAGCCGGTCCTGTTCGGCTGCCGCCCGCGCCTGCGGTGCAGCAGACAAAACAACCACAGCGGCCATCAACATGGCACCTAAGAAGGCACCTTGATTTTTCAACAGTCGTTTCATGTAATCCTCCGATAAAGAGTACAACTCGGGTGTGTGTACACCGCGCCCACGCCGCGGGCAAGCGGCACACCGTTACCGGCCCCTATGGACAAGCTGCAGCACCGGCATTAGGGTCAGATGCATGACAATTCGCTGCATCGTTGTGGATGATGAACCGCCTGCACGGGATGAGATGGTCTATCTGCTTTCCCGCTTTGCAGATGTGCAGGTAGCCGGCACTGCGGATTCCGCGGAGCAGGCGCTTGCGCTTATTGCGCAGCAGAAGCCCGACCTTGTGTTTCTGGACATCCAGATGTACGGCCACAACGGTTTTTATGTTGTGGAGCAGTTGCTGGATTATCCCGAACCTCCGCTTGTTGTTTTTGCCACTGCGTACGACCAGTACGCCATCCGCGCTTTTGATGAAAATGCCGTGGACTACCTGCTTAAGCCCATAGAGGAAAAGCGGCTGGCCAAAAGCCTTGACCGTGTGCGCGAAGCTCTGGCTGCCCGCACGGAACAGGAGCAGGACAGCCGGACGCAGACCGCTCCGCCGCTGCATGACGACATCCGTCTTGGCAGACTGCTTGAACAGATGGGCAGGCGCACTGTGCTCACGCGGGTAGCAGTGGAACGCGGCGGGCGCATTGTGCTGCTGCAGCCTGATGAGGTTTTTTTCATTCAGGCTCAGGGCAAACGGATCTGGGCACACACAACCGAGGGTATGGCTCCGTGCCACGGCGTGACAAATCTGCAAAAGCTGGAAGAGAAACTCGCCGGGCATGATTTTTTCCGCGCCACCCGCGGAGAACTGATCAACATGCAGCATGTCCGCGAATTTTCGCCATGGATGCACGGCAAATACAACATTGTCATGAGCGACCCCGGCCAGACAGAAATCACCGTCAACCGCAGCAGGGTCAAAGATTTCAAGGAACGGCTGGGGCTGGTCTGATAGCGGTGACCGCCCCGTATTGCCGCAGCGGAGAAACAGCATGACAACGGGCATTCTGCTCATAACGCTTATCGAGCGTTTCGGCCTCATGGTTGCCGGAGCGTTTATGCTGCTGTCCATCAGTCCCGTGCAGAAACTGCGCCGCGACACCAATTCACCCCTGCAAAAAAGTTTCTGTATTCTTTTTTTCGGGTTATTCGGCATTCTGGGGACTTACAGCGGTAACGCCATCTTTGAGTCAGTGGCAAACCTGCGGGCCATGGCTGTCATAACGGCAGGATTGTTCGGCGGACCGGCCGTGGGACTGGGTGCCGGACTCATGGCGGGACTGCACCGCAACATCATCGACCCCGGCGGCTTCAGCGCGTTGCCGTGCGGTCTTGCCACCGTGCTCGAAGGGCTTTTTGCCGGGCTGGTGGCATGGCGGGTCAAGGAAAGCATGGACTGGCGGCTGGCTGCCATGCTGGGTCTGGTAGGCGAAACCGTTCACATGATTCTGGTGCTGGCTCTGTCGCGCCCGTTTCCGCAGGCGGTGGAACTGGTCAAAGTCATCGGCATGCCCATGATTGTGGTCAACTCGCTGGGCGCCGCACTGTTTGTACAAATCATCAATCTGGTATCCAAAGGGCGTGAACGCCGCGAATCAAGCCATGCGGAACAGATTCTTTCCATTGCCAACCAGACGGTGAGCCATCTGCGCAGCGGTCTTAACAGAGATACGGCTGCCGCCACGGCGCGCATAATCTACGACAACATCCCCCTGGCCGCTGTGAGCATTACAGACACGGAAACCGTGCTGGCACACATAGGAGCAGGCGACACACATCATCTGGTGGACAAACCCATCCAGACCGAAGCCACACGACGTGTACTGCATTCCGGTCAGCCGACATTTCTCAGCGGCAAACGGCAGATTGCCTGCGGACATCCGGGCTGTCCGCTCAACTCCGCCATTATCATCCCCCTGCGCAAAGGCGATACAGTCACCGGCACGCTCAAATTTTACGGCAGCCAGAGCGAGCCGCTGGACAGTATCCGCTTTGAAATCGCCAAAGGGCTGGGCGGACTGTTTTCCACCCAGCTGGAACTGGAAGACATTCATCTGAAAGCGCGCATGCTGGCCCATGCAGAAATCCGCAGACTGCAGGCGCAGATAAACCCGCACTTTCTTTTCAACTCGCTCAATACCATCGCTTCTTTCTGCCGGACAAACCCTGACAAAGCGCGCGAGCTGCTGCTTGACCTTTCAAGGTATATGCGTCGCAGCCTCGACAGCAGCAGGGGGTTTGTCCCCTTGTACGAAGAGCTTGAGCAGGTGGCCTCGTACCTTGCCATTGAACAGGCACGGTTCGGCGACAGGGTAAGAGTGGATGTGACCATAGAACCGGACTGCACCGACTGGCCTATCCCGCCGCTGATAATCCAGCCCATTGTGGAAAACGGTGTACGGCACGGCATTGCACGGCGTGAAGAAGGCGGCGTAATCACCCTGCAGGTGGGCAGAGACGGCGACGAACTGGCCGTACGCGTTGCCGACAACGGTGTGGGTATGGACGAACAGCAGGTACAAAGACTGCTTGCCCGCCATCAGACCGACTCCCATTCCTCCGGCATCGGCGTAACCAATTGCAGACAGCGGCTGGAGCAGATTTTCGGCCCCCGCTATACGCTGAACATCCACAGCCGCCCCGGAGAAGGCACCGAGGTGGCCTTCAGAGTCCCTAAAATACCGATGGTGCAATAACGCCTGGGCCGCAGGGCACACGCTGCGGCTGTGGCCGGTATGTGCCCCGGCTGCAGCCGGTATGCACCTTGAAACAAGAGACGGCCCTGCTGCCCGTCCACAAGCTTTTCCTGACAGGACATACCGGCCGGAACAATGCCGTACCGGAAGTTATCAACCGGCAAACACGGCTTGCGCAGGCTGTCCGGCCCGGTCATGCCCCGCAGCCGTCAGAGCGTCAGCTGGCCGGAGACGGGGCGTTGCGGAGCAACCCTGCAGGCCGGAAGCCTGAAACCGGACAAGTTCAGGCCAGCCCGAAATAGCGTGCGGCCGCCACGGTGGCCATGCCTGCGGCCACCGTGCCGAAAAAGCTGCGGGTCAGCATTGCCACGGCAAATGATGGCAGCGCCGCCCAGAAGTAAATGTTACCGGTAATGTCGAAATGCTCCTCGCGCAGAACCAGTGCCGGCATGAGCAGGGCGGAAAGTACCGCCGTAGGCACAAAGCTGAGCCAGCGGCCCACAACGGGCGGCAGACTGCGCGAAGAAAGCAGCCACACGGGAACAAGCCGCGGAATATACGTAACTGCGGCCATGCCCAGAATCAGCGCGAAAACATCAGCATTCATAGTTACTCCTCCGGTGCAGACATGTGTTCTGCGCAATCCCGGGCAGCCCCGCGGGTCTGCACTGCTGACGCCGTGCCGGCAGGTCCCGCCGCAGGCTCCGCTGATCTGCGTTGTGACACAACCGGCCCGCCGCCGCGCCCTGACAGCACCGTGCCCAGCGTGGCGGCAAACACCGTGGCCAGAATCACATTCCACTGACCTGCCCCCGCATACGCCAGCCCCACGGAAACAGCAGCCGAAGTCACCGCCACCACCACATGCAGCCTGCCGCGCACCTGCGCCACCAGCAGCGCCACAAACATGGCGGGCAGCGCATAATCAAGCCCCAGAGGCTTCACATCACCTATCAGCCCGCCGAACAGCGCTCCCAGAGCAGAACCCGCAACCCATCCCAGCTGCGCGGTCATGTTAAGCCCCAGTGTTTCCGCTTTGTCCGGCACATACTCGCTCTGCAAAGCTGCAACGCCGTTCCCGGCTTTACTGCTCTGAAAATGCACCGCGTGCATGGCAAAAGTTTCGTCAGTCAGCTGAAAAGCAAAAAGTGCCTGCATCGGCCGTGACCAGCGGCGCAGGTACGGAGCCAGCGATGCCGCCATAAGCAGATGCCGCAGGTTGACCACAAATGTGGTAAGCACCACCGAAAACATGGCTGCACCGGCTCCGGCCGCCGTGGCCAGCATACCTACGGCAATCAGCTGTGCGGAACCCGCAAAAACCGCGGTGGACATAAACACCGCCTCCAGCGGTGAAAGACCGGTTTTGTCCGCCAGCACACCGAAAGCAAACCCCACGGGCAGATATCCGAGCACAATGGGCACGGCACGGCGCATACCCCGTCCCGCGCGCACCGCGGCAGCGGCCCCCTGCGGACCGGCAGCAGCGCCCGTCTCTGCCCGCTGCCCTGCTGCACACTCATATTCACTCATTGCCAGTTCCTCTCTGATTACAACCTCTGCCGTCTGCCGCCCCGTTCAGGGCGCACCACACCGGCATTCTCAGCTTGACGGAGCAATTCAAACACAGATACAATTTTCAGAACAGATACAGTTTTTACAAAATTCGATAAGTACAGAATAATGGAAACACCCCGCCGCGAAGCCTTCCGATACCATGAAGTGGAGCAGCACGTCCTGCGTCTCATCGATTCCAAGCAATATCCGCCGGGTTCCCGCCTGCCCTCTCTGCGGGCTGTGGCGCGCACGCTGAGCGCCAGCCTGGCAACGGTGTGCCATGCCTACGAAGAGCTTGAGCGTCGCGGGGTTGTGGAATCGCGCCCGAGGTCGGGCTATTATGTGCGCACGCTGCCCAGCCCTCTGCCTGTGCCGCACAGCGCTCCGGCAGAAGAGGAAGAACCCCGCGAGGCAAACCGCAGCCGGCTTATTGCCACCGTGCTTGAAGCCGTGGGCAATCCGCAGATGGCTCCTTTCGGCGTGGTAAGCCCCGACCCTTCGCTGCTGCCCGGCAAAAAGCTGGGGCAGATACTGGCTGAACTGAGCCGGCGCAATGCGGAACAATGCGTAGCGTATGAAACCATTGCAGGCAATGCGGAATACCGCAGGCAGATCGCAAAGCGCGCCTGCGAAGACGGCATGCCCACACGCGCTTCCGAGGTGGTGGCCACCACAGGCGCCATGGAAGCATTGTACATCGCGCTGCGGGTACTCACCCGTCCCGGCGACAATGTACTTATCCAGTCGCCCACATACTACTGTTTCCTGCAGCTGCTCGAAACATTGGGCCTGCGTGCTGTGGAAATTCCTTCCGACCCCAAGCACGGCATAAACCCGGCAGACCTCACCAAGGCGCTTTCCACGTTTGAGGTGGCCGCCTGCATTCTTTCAGGCAACTTCAACAACCCCGACGGAGCGCTGACGCCCGACGCAGCCAAACGCGAGATTGTCGACATACTGGCCGCACGCGGTATCCCGCTGGTTGACGACGATGTGTCCGCTGATCTGCACTTCGATGCGCAGCGCCCTGCGTCATTCAAACAGTATGACAAAAAAGGGCTTGTTGTGTTCTGTTCTTCGTTTTCAAAAACCATTGCACCGGGATACCGCGCCGGATGGATGCTGCCCGGCCGCTTTATGGAAAAAGCTCTGGAGGTGAAGGCAACCACCAATGTGTGCTGCGCCACCCCCACGCAGGCAGCCGTCGGCGAATTCATGCGGCTGGGGCTGTACGACAGACAGCTGAAAAAACTGCGCTCCGCCTTTCAGACACAGATATGCGCCATGCATGAATGCATCGGTTCCGCCTTTCCCGACGGAACGCGTGTAACCAGCCCCCGCGGCGGCGGTGTACTGTGGGTGGAACTGCCTGCCGCCGTCAACGGCGTTGAGCTGTTTTTTAAAGCCCGGGCCCGCCGTGTGGGCATTGCCCCCGGCTCAATATTTTCCACCCGTGACCGCTTTTCAAACTATATCAGGCTGTCATGCTGCGGTATCTGGAACCCCAGAATGGAAGAAGCACTGCGCGATCTGGGGCGGCTGGCACGCGAGCTGACCTGAACCGCAACCGCACGGCACCGGCCGCTGTTGCACATAGCCTGACCGCATTGCGGTTTTCTTATCCACAGCTGCCGCACACGCTCAGTCTGCGGCAACCTGCCATCTGTTTTCTCATATTCTGTCACGCATTTTATTTTTTTCGTGACCGCATTGTCACCCCGCCCCGTGCTGTCTACAGACGTTTATAACCGCATCAGCCCATGCGCTGTTTGCGTTGTTTTTTTCCGTCCTGCAGCATGACCGGAGGTGTGTATGCCTGTTCGCCGATGTTCCGTTTTTCACTCACTGCCGGCGGCATGGATGCTCTGTCTGTGTCTGATCGTTTCCGCCATGCCGTCCGGTGCCGCCGCATCCGGCCAGCCGGAAAAAACAGACGGCATAGTACTGGCATCGGGTGCAGGATACAAAAAAATGGTCAATGCACTGGCAGAGATATTCACCCTGCAGACCGGCATCAAGGTTGATCTGGTGTACGGCAACATGGCCCGCGTAACCGCACTGGCCCGTCAGAGCGGGCAGGTGGATGTGGTGCTGGGCGACAGCACCTACCTGCACGGGGCGGAACTGGATTTTACCCGCCGGCACACACTCGGTCACGGAAGACTGGTGCTGGCTGCCGCTCCGGGCAAAACGGCAGACTCCGCCGCGGTGCTGGACAACCCCGGAGCAACCCGCATCGCCCTGCCGGACTCGGCCAAAGCCATTTACGGTATTGCTGCACGCGAGTTTCTGCTTTCCACGGGCAGGTTGCCCGACATCGCTCCCAGACTGATAGAGGTGGCCACAGTTCCGCAGGTTTTTTCATACCTTGCGGCAGGAGAAGTGGATTACGGGTTCATGAACCTGACTCACGCACTGAATGTGGCGGACAAGCTTGGCGGGTATGTGGTGCTGGATGAAACTGCACATACGCCTGTGCTTATCATGGCCGGAGTACTGCGCGCAGCACCCTCGGCGGAACAGGCCGCCGCATTCATGGGCTTTCTGGAATCACCGCAGGCCCGTGCCGTCATCACCGCCAACGGACTGTAGCTCATGCCTCTGGCAGAGATTCTGATGCAACCGCAAACCGCGGGACCGGTACTGCTGACCGCAAAAACGCTTGCGGTTTCCGGTCTGCTGCATCTTGTCTGCGGTGTTCTGCTGGCCTGCTATCTTTCCGGACCTCCGGGGCTGCTGCGCGGCACGGTTGACTTTTTCACCACGCTGCCGCTCGTCTTTCCTCCCATTGCCACAGGCTTTGTACTGCTTTTACTGCTCGGCAGAAACGGCATGGTGGGCAGCATGCTGCCGGTAGATATTATTTTCAGCTTTTACGGTGTGGTACTGGCCGCATTCATTGCCGGTCTGCCGTTGATGGTCAAGCCGGTGGAGGCTGCGCTGCGCGGCGATGTGCGGCGTCTGGCCGAAATAGCGCGCGTGCTCGGCAAAAACGAATGGCAGGTGTTCTGGCTTGTCCTGCTGCCCAATGTGCGCCGCAGCGTGCTTTCCGGCTGGTTTCTTGCGCTGGGGCGTTCGCTGGGCGAGGTGGGCATCACCCTGATGCTGGGCGGCAATATTGTGGGCAAAACCAACACGCTGTCTCTGGAAATATATAATGCCGTGTTCAGCGGCGAATTCGAGCGGGCCATGGTGCTGTCGGCCATCATCGGTTTTTTCTCGCTCGCCATCTTTTTCATGCTCAGACGGCTTTCGGCAGTATAGGAGGACTCTATGCCCAGCATTCTTGAATCATTACGCAATCAGGTTGTTCCCGCGTGGCACAAGCAAGGTCTTATGGACGATCCGGTAAGCGTGACCGCAGGTCCGCTCAGCGTAGAGCAGGCCATCGGCAATCCCGGCCGCAGCGACTTTCCCATCCAGAAAGGCAAGGAAAAACTCATGGAAGCCTGCTTCCGCCATGCGCGCGGACAGGCATTCACAGACAGCTACGGTACGTTCAGCGGCACACTGGCACAGGTGGCCGCGCTGCCGCTGGACGGCAACTTCCAGCGGGCGGTATTCGTCTCTGTGCTCAATGCCGTATTGCGCTGGCAGCAGTGTGTCACAAACACCGTGCACTGCAAGGACTGCGGCCCCAAGGATTGTGCACGGGATCTTCCGGCCCATATCATACGCCGTTACGGCAGGTGCCGTGTGACGCTGGCCGGCATGCAGCCCGCCATGATTGAAAGTCTGGCCGGAGTGCTGCCCCTGCGTGTTGTGGATCTTGATCCGGACAACATCGGGCAGGAACGCAGAGGCATCGGCATAGAAGGTGCCGATACGGCACAGGACGCACTGGCATGGGCCGACCTGCTGCTGGTTACCGGCACCACACTGGCCAACAACAGCATAGGGGACTTTCTGCAGCACACTCCGCAAAAACCTGTTCTGTTTTACGGCACCACCATTGCCGGCGCCGCGCAGCTGATGGGGTGGCAACGCTACTGCCCCCGCAGCAGCTGAACCGGTTTTCACCGTTGTCCGCTGAGCACGTCGGCATTCCGTCGTGCCGGAACATCGGCCCCGCCCGCAAAAAAACCCGCTCCGGAAAGTCCGGAGCGGGCGGTATACTCAGCACTGATGCGGCGGTGCTCAGCGGCGGCTGGCAGGTTCCACGGCAAGCTTGTTGCCGCGTATCTGGTTGCCGTTCATCACTGCAAGCACTTCTGCGGCAAACTCGTTGGGCACTTCCACAAACGTGAACCGGTCATAGATATCTATGGAGCCGATCATCCGTCCGGGCAGGCCGGTTTCTCCGGCAATGGCCCCCACAAAGTCACGTGCCGTCACGCGGGCTTTGCGGCCCACGTTAAAGAACAGGCGTACCATGCCCGGCTGGGCACCGGTATCACCGAACTTCTGCTCTTCGGTCACGGCATCGCCTGCGTTACGGTGCATCATCATGCGCAGCAGGGCGGCGGCAGCTTCCACAGAGGTGAACTCTTCGCCGATAATGCCTTCCACCAGTTCTATGTAGCGCTCCAGACCGCCGGTGCGTATCTGGTTGGTCACTTCATTGAGCATCTGGGTGGATTTGGCATTTTCCACTTCGGAAAGCGAGGGTACCTGACGCTGTGCTATCTGCGCCTTGGTAAAGCGCTTGATGTCGCGCAGCTTGTAGAATTCGCGGCCGGACACAAAGGTGAATGCACGGCCCGCACGGCCCGCACGGCCCGTACGGCCGATACGGTGCACATAGCTTTCCACATCGTTGGGTATGTCGTAGTTGACCACGGCTTCCACGTTTTCCACATCAATACCGCGGGCAGCCACGTCGGTGGCCACCAGAATATCAATGTTTCCTTTGCGGAAGCGGTTCATCACCCTGTCGCGCTGGGCCTGATTCAGGTTGCCGTGCAGTCCGTCGGCATCATATCCGCGGGCCTGCAGATTGGTTGCCAGTTCGTCCACGCCCACCTTGGTGGAGCAGAACACGATGGTCAGCTTGGGATTATACACGTCCAGCACACGGCACAGACTTTCCAGCTTCTGGAAAGGACGCACCTCGAAGTATATCTGCTCGATGCTGGGCACGGTAAGCAGCTTCTGGGTGACTTTCAGGAACTCCGGTTCCTTGAGGTAGCGCTGCGCCATATCCAGAATGGCGCGGGGCATGGTGGCGGAAAAGAACACGGTCTGTACTTCCTGCTCCATCTTGCCCAGAATGAATTCAATGTCATCGCGGAAGCCCATATCGAGCATTTCGTCCGCCTCGTCCAGCACAACCATTTTCACGGTATTGATGTCCATGGTTCCTCTGTCGAGGTGGTCCATCACGCGGCCCGGCGTACCCACGATAACCTGCGCACCACGGCGCAGAGCGCGGACCTGCCGTTCGATGGGCTGTCCGCCGTATACGGGAACAACACTGATGCCCCGCTTGTGGCGGGCCAGTGTAGTCACTTCTTCGGCCACCTGAATGGCCAGTTCACGCGTAGGACACAGCACCACGGCCTGCGTGGCTTTATCACGGGGGTCAATGCGCTCGAGAATGGGAATGCCGAACGCAGCAGTCTTGCCCGTGCCTGTCTGGGCCTGTCCGACCACATCCTTACCCGCCAGTATGTGCGGGATGGACATCGTCTGGATGGGAGACGCCTCCTCAAAGCCCATGTCCTGTATCGCGCGCAGCACTTCCTTAGAAAGGGGAAGATCTGCGAAAAGAAGTTTTTCAACCATTATCTTGTATGTTTCCTTGCCATGCGTCTTTCGGCATCGCGTTATGACAACGCTGCGGCAGAGCCGGATGTTTCTGCCATTGCAAGCAGAAACGCCCTTTTTTTGCCGGAGGGCTGCCTCTTTACTTTCCATTCCACCCGTTGCGCTGTGCTCCGGTCAGGAAACGAGGCGCTGACAAGCAGTGAAACAGGACGCCGCGAACGCGTGTATTTTGCGCCGCAGCCCCGATTGTGCTCGTCAAGGCGTCGATCCATGTCCGTGGTAACGCCGCAGTACTGCGTACCGTCGGCACAGGCCAGCAGGTAGACTACCCAATCCATCTTATTACCGCCGATGTGTTTCTCTGGCGCACGATGCCAGACGCACGCATGAGAACCCTGCTAGTCGCAGGCACAGCCTTCTGACGCGGTTTCCAGCGTCAGGGTTTCTCCGGGCTTCATGTCGAAGAGGCGGCAGTCCGGAGCAAAATTCATCAGTTGTTCTTTAAAACGCGCCGTATTGCCCTCCAGCACGGGGAACGTGCCCCAGTGCATGGGCACCACCGAACGCGCACGCAGCAGACGGCACGCCAGCGCGGCCTGCTTGGCATCCATGGTGAACACCCCGCCGATGGGCAGCAGCGCCACATCAATGGAATACAGACGCCCCCACAGTTCCATACCGGCAAAAATACCCGTGTCACCGGCGTGGTAAATGGTAAAGCCGTCGGGCAGCGTAAGGATATACCCCGCAGGCGCGCCGGATTCCGAAGAATGATACGCCTGCGTCATGGTCACGGCCACACCGTTGTGCAGCACTGTGCCGCCGATGTTGAACCCGATGCCGTTAAGCACCTGCTGCTGCGGCACACCCGCAGCGGCCAGCTTTTCAGCCGTACCCACTATGGCACCCATCATGGCGCCCGTTTCACGGCATATCTCCACGGTCTGGCCCACATGGTCGCCGTGGTCGTGGGTGACCAGCACAAGGTCGGGTTTTGCTATGCCCTGCCACGCCGCGGCAGCGGAAGGATTACCCTCGAAAAAAGGGTCTATCAGAATGTTGGCGCCCTCTGTGGCAATCTGAAAATTGGCGTGGCCATGCCACGTAAGCAGATGCTGCATGAAAACGTCTCCTTCCCGTTGTCTGGTTGTCAGGCCGGCAAACCGCCCCAGCGGCGGCACAGGTCGTGCTCGATGCCCAGATGATCAAGCATCCTGCCCACAAGATGATTCAGTATGTCCTGTATGCTTTCGGGCCGGCTGTAAAACCCCGGACACGGCGGCATGATAACCGCCCCGGCTTCCTGCGCGGCCAGCATGTTGCGCAGATGCACTCTGCCAAGCGGCGTCTCGCGCGGCACCAGAATCAGCGGCCTGTTTTCCTTCAGCGTCACATCCGCCGCACGGTGAATAAGGTTGGACCCTATGCCGTTGGCTACCGCGGCAAGCGTGGTCATGCTGCACGGACAGATAACCATGCCGGAATGCCGCCATGAACCGCTGGCGGGGGCGGCGCCCACATCTTCGGGGTCGTGCCGCACATCGGCAAGAGCATACAACTGGTCAACGGAAATTCCCGATTCCAGCGTGAGCACCTTTTCCGCCGCACGCGACACCACAAGATGCGTTTCCACATCCGCGGCCCATGTGAGGGCATTTAGCAACGTCACGGCAAGCGGCATGCCGCTTGCGCCGGAAACGCCTACAATAAATCGTTTCATGGCTGTTCCTGTCCGGTTTATCCTGCAGCCGGATATCTCCGCGCAACCGGCCGCGGTTCCAGAAGAGCGTTTTTAGCAAAATTGTGCAGCACACGCCAGAGATTCATGGACACATCGGCCGGAATTATGCAACATTGTAGAAAATCAATATGTTCCGGCACGCTGGCCCCTGCATTCTTTTCTGCGTGCCATCCGGGAGCTTTCATGTCAGTTATTTCTTGACAGAAAGCAAGTGTAAGTTTAGGAGATGTGGTTCTCGGGCAATTAGCTCAGTTGGATAGAGCGTCAGCCTCCGGAGCTGAAGGCCACAAGTTCGAATCTTGTATTGCCCACCATAAGAAAAATTAAGGACTTAGCATTGAATAGTGCCAAGTCCTTTTTTCGTTGAAAAACTGTTTTCCAGCCCTATGGTAATCCCCCCGAAAAAGAATGGCCCTGACTTTCCGTGAATCGAGATTTCTGCATTGCCGTCCCCTTGAGGGCAGTTTGCCAGAAATCTCTACCATGCGCGGTCCTATTTTAGGGGAAGGGTACAATAGTTCTTGGGAACCAATTTCTCTATCGAGATAAATTCCATTTTGATTTGCTGATGTTGGGGTGCTTTCAACATGGCAACATTATAAGAACCCCCCCGCCGTTTGGCGAGGGCTTGCCAGCAGTCTGAAGCCCGGCAGCATGCTGCCGGGCTTCATCGTTTTCATAGTGCACAGACCATCGGGTGCAGGAAACAGAGCACATTCAGCCCCTGCCGGGGCCGCCAAAGACAGCAGAACCTGTCCCGCGGCCGCCTGCACTGCTGTGCAGCATCAGGAAAAGGCGGCACGCACCGCGTCAATGCCCGGGGTGCCGTCAGCTGCATTTACGCCCTTCAACCATGTTTCCACGGTATCCAGATTGGCACCTATCCAGTCGCGGGCCACATCGGCGGGCTTGCGCTTTTTAAACCCGTATTCATTGATCCACTCGCTCTGCGTGGCTCCCTTGATATACAGGTTGGCAAGGAATTTGTGCACCTGAGGAAAGCGATCTCTGAAGTCGAGGCTTGCCAGCGTGTACACAGTGCTTTTATTCACCAGACCTTCCGTACCGGGCACGCCTTCAAGGAATTTCATATCCATCTGATATATCATCCAGTGAGGCTGCCAGCCGTGGAACACCACCCATTCGCCGGCACGCACCTTGTCCTGCACGGCGCGGATCATGGCCGGTACGGGACTGCACAGCATTTTCCAGTCGCCCAGTCCTGCCACGTCATTTTTGACTATCTGCTCGGTGGAAACCTGCATGCCGCTGCCGACTTCAATGCTGTAAATGGTATGATCGAATTTATCGGCATACTTATCAAGATCGGCTATGGAGCGCACTCCGGCTTCCCACACATATGTGGGCACGGCCAGACTCACCCCTGCTTCGTCAAGGTTCACTCCGACGATGTCAACGGCGTTTTTTTCCTTCAGCGGTCTGAACATCTCATTCTGCAGAGGAATCCAGCTCGCCACATACACGTCCACATCGCCGGTGGTCAGACCATTGTACACAATGGCAGGACCCACCTCCAACTGCTCGGTATCGTACCCCATGGCTTCGATAATCTGGGCGAGGACTTCTGTCTTCACCGTCACGCCGGGCCACGGCGGCACGCCGAAACGCACGGTATCAGCCTGTGCCTGCAACGGCAGAACAACACAACATGCCAGCAATACAATGTACAATAACGATTTTCTCAAACCGACCTCCCTGTCAGGGTCCGGCCGGCGGCTTGGCAATGAAGCCGCCCGGCACAAAAAACACACGGGCCTGCGGCCTTTCTGCGTGTGTGCACCCGCCGCCGCGACCCCATGCCGCGGCGGCGGAAAAAATATCAGCGCTTAAAAGCGGCACGCACGGCATCAATTCCGGCACTGCCGTCAGCGGCGGTCACCCCGTCAAGCCATGTTGCCACCGTGTCAATATTCGCGCGAATCCAGTCTGAAGCCACTTTTTCAGGAGCCGTCTTTCTGAACCCGAAATCATTTATCCACTGGCTTTGCGTGGCTCCCCGCACATAAAACTTTTTAAGAAAGGCATGCACCTGCGGATGACGCGTGGCAAACTGCCTGCTGGCAATGGTGTACACCACGCTTTCGCTGACCAGCTTTTCAGTACCGGGGACACCTTCAAGATACTTCATATCAATCTGAAAGTTCATCCAGTGGGGCTGCCAGCCGTGAAAAACCACCCATTTGCCTGCCCGTATGCGTTCCTGCACCGCCCGCAGCATGACCGGTGTGGTACTGCTCACCTGTGTCCAGTCGCCCAGCCCCGCCACATCGTCATGTATCATTTCCTCTGTACTGGTCTGCATGCCGCTGCCGACCTCGATGCCGTAGATGGTGCGGTCGAACATCTCGCCGCGGGCATCAAGGTCCGCAATGGAACGCACACCGGCTTCCCATACATAGGAGGGAACACACAGGCTGGTACCGGCTTCATCGATATTCACCGCCACAACATCAATGGCCTTTTTGTCTCTGAGCGGCAGAAACATTTCGTTCTGCTGAGGAATCCACGCAGCCACACACACGTCCACGTCGTCAGTTGTCAGCCCTTTGTAGATAATGGGGGGACCTATTTCGAGCTGCACGGTGTCGTACCCCATGGCTTCCAGTATCTGGCACACCACTTCCGACTTGACGGTCACACCGGGCCATGGCGGCACGCCGAATCTGATGGCGTCGGCCTGAGCTGCAACCGGCAGGCACAAAAAGGAAACAAGCAGCAACGTCACCCCGAATAAACGCTTCACGTCAACCTCCTGAAATCAGCTGGCCGAAACACAGACAGACCACAACAGCCGTGTCTGCTTTCAGCACATTACGATACGGGCAGTATACGTGGTAGTAAATTTTTGTTTGAGTGTCAAATATCATAATACATCGCAGCAACACCTACCAAGCAATACCCGAATACGTCATCTTGATAATGCCGTAATCATCGCTCTTATCACCGGCCATCATCCTTTCATACAGCCAGATGCAAATCATTCTATGCGCATGCTGATCACATGCAATATTGCGTGTGCAATATGCATATTTTCACTATTGCATCGTACAATGTGCATAATGCAGTTATATTCCGTATCGAAGCACGCCTGCGCCATGCACACCATACACGAGGCGGCCCGACCGCCCCCGGCCCGGCCTCTGCTGACCGGGCATGCCGTACATGTTGCATATGCTACATTTATCCCTGCATTGCGGTCTCTCCTTCCGGTTTCATGCCCGCGCAGATTGACAACGGTCAGTTACGGTGCTTTCATATTTTGTTGCGCCCGCTTTCGGGCGATTCCATTTTCTACAGTACGGTCCCGTGAGGAGAAACACAGATGACCAAACGTATTTGCTCTTTTCTGGCAGCCGTGACGCTGCTGTTGTGTGCCGCCATGCCCGCCATGGCCGAAGGTAAACTACGGGTAGCCTTCGCTCTTTTGGGCACCATTGACGACCGCGGCTGGAACACCGCCCATTACAAAGGCATTCAGCAGCTCAAGGAAGCTCTGGGCGACAAGATTGAAATCGCCTACACCGAAAACGTGGGCCCCCAGAATGCCGAACGCGTGCTGCGCAATTATGCACAGCAGGGCTACGACCTCATCTTCGGCACCAGCTTTCCGCACATGGATGCCATCGAGCGTGTTGCAAAAGACTTCCCTGACATCAAGTTCGAACACTGCTCCGGCTACAAGATGGGCCCGAACCTGAGCAACTATTTCGCACGCATGTATCAGGCCGAATATCTGGCCGGATACACCGCAGGGCTCATGGGGTTCACCCGTGTGGGCACCGTGGGCACGCACCCCATCCCCGAACCCATCCGCGGTATCAACTCCTTTACGCTGGGCCTCATCCGCGGGCTTGAAGAAGCCGGCATCGCCTATGACAAATCCACCCTGAACACCGTGGTCTGGATGAAATCATGGGCCGATCCCATCAAGGAAACCACGCTGGCCGAAACACTGGCCGACCGTGACCACGACCTTATCCGCCAGATGGCCGACACCCCCGAAAGCTCGCTGGCCGCATGCGCCCGCGACCTGCCCGCGGTGGGCTACGGCAGCCCCGCAGAAGAATACGGCGCGGACTGTGTTCTTACCTCCACCGTATTCAACTGGGGCAACTACTACGTGCAGACCGTGCAGTCGGCTCTCGACGGCACATGGCAGGCCCGCTCCTACTGGCGCGGCTTTGACGACGATGCCATCCGCCTGACGGCATTCGGCAGCCATGTTCCCGCCGACGTGCGGGCCAAAGTGGAAGCGCTGCGCGATGAGCTTGCCAAAGGCAACGACCGCATATTCGCAGGCCCTGTCAAAGACCAGTCCGGCAAGGTCATCATTGCCGAAGGACAGCAGGCTTCGGACGCCGACCTGCTGGGCATGATGGTTTTCGTTGACGGAGTAAGCGGCAATCTGCCGCAGTAACTCCGCGTCGAAACAGCCATAACGGTTTTCCGGCTCCGGGTCGCATTGCGGCCCGGAGTCTCCTGTTTCCGTACCTTTCACAGCGTGCCAGACGGGGATGGCATAGGGCTGCCCTGCTGTCGTGCGCAACAAGGAGACTCCATGGACGTTCTGCAAGGTCTTGATTCCGGTGAAAAATACCGCTGGGAGGTCAAAGGTCTGCCCTACGCCGTCGAACTGCCGCTGGTGCGGCTGCCTGCCGACGGCAGAACGCTGAAGATAGCATCGCTCAATCTGGTGGGGCAGATACGCCTGAACCGCGACTTAGGGCGCCTGCTGGCTGCAAAAGTGCGTGAAGTGGTGGGCACCATGGACGACGTGGTTATGCTGACAGTGGTGGAAAAAGGCCTGCAGCTGGCACAGGTGGTGGCCGAAGAACTGGGGCTGGAAGCCGTGGCGGTGGCATACAACCGCATCAAGCCGCATATGGAGGCGCAGCGACGGCCGGTGATACAGATAGGCGCATCATCCATCACCAGCGGCGGCAAATTTCTGGCCCTGTACGAACGCGACATGAACCTGCTGGCCCGCGGCAGACGTTTCATTCTCATGGACGATGTGGTCTCGTCCGGCGGCACCATATTCAGTCTGGCAGACATACTGGAAGAAGTGGCCAGACAGAAAGATATGCCGGCGCCGGTCATTGCCGGGGTTTTCTGTGCCGCCACCGAGGGCGAACAATCGCCCCTGCTGCCCGCACCCGTATACGGGCTGGGCAAGCTGCCCGAACCCGTGGTGGAGCCGGAATAGCATGAATGCTCCGCTTCTTGCCTGCGAAGGAATCAGCAAACGGTTCGGTCCTGTCTGTGCCAACACAGGCATCGACCTTGCCGTGCACGCCGGTCAGGTAGTGGCCCTGCTGGGAGAAAACGGCGCAGGCAAATCCACGCTCATGTCCATCATTGCAGGCCGCTACCGGCCTGATGAAGGCACTATCCGCATTGACGGCCAGCCGGTGCAGTTTTCTTCTCCGGCGCAGGCCATGCAGCGCGGCATAGGCATGGTCTACCAGCGGTTCATGCTGGTAGACACGCTGACAGCCGCAGAAAACGTGCTGCTGGCAGCCGATGCCTGCGGCCGGCGCCTGTCCATGAAGCAGGTGGTGGCGCACATGCGCACACTGGCAGAACGCTACGGGCTGCACGTCGATCCGGCAGCCCGCATCCGCGACCTTTCCATGGGCGGCAGGCAGCGGGTCGAAATACTCAAGCTGCTGGTGCAGAATGCGCGGGTACTGATCTTCGACGAGCCCACGGCCGTTCTGGCAAAGCCTGAGGTGGCGGGGCTGTTTGATGTTTTCCGCAAGCTCAAGGCGGACGGCCGCGGCATTCTGTTCATCACACACAAACTGGATGAAGTGATGGAAGCCGCCGACCGCATCGCCATCCTGCGGCGCGGACGCATCGTGGCCGGCAGCGAGCCCGGACGCATCAACAACAAGCTGGAACTGGCCCGCCTGATGGTGGGACGTGAAGTGGTGCTGCGCGTGGACAAGCCCGAAATGCCCGCCGGTGAAGTGGTCTTCGAGGTGCACAGGTTGTCCGCGGCATCACCGCTGGGGGGCTTTTCAGACATCAGCTTCAGTGTGCGCAAAGGTGAAGTGTTCGCCATTGTGGGGGTAGCGGGCAACGGACAGGAGGCTCTTGCGGCAGCCGTGGCGGGACGTACTCCGGCGTCGGGCGGCACCATCCGGTACCGCGGCACCGCATACAGCACGGCGGCATGGGCCCGCCACCGGCCGCGCTCACTTTCCTATGTTCCCGAAGACAGACACCATACCGGCAGTATCGGCAGCATGACACTGGCCGACAACTTTTTTCTTACCCGTCTGGACAAGGCGGGCAACGGGCCGTGGCTGGACCGCAGCCATATGCACGAAGAAACGGAACAGGCCGTACGCCGGTTTGAAATTGTGGCACACAGCACGCGGACACCGGCCGGAACCCTTTCCGGCGGCAATCTGCAAAAACTGCTGCTGGCGCGGGAAATGGCCGATGACCCTGCACTGTTCATTGCCGAACAGCCCACACAGGGACTGGACATCAAAGCCACGGAAGACGTGTGGTCGGCCATGCTGGCCCAGCGCCGCCACTCTGCCGTGCTGCTGGTGACCGGCGACCTGAGAGAAGCCCTGTCGCTGGCAGACAGAGTGGCCGTCATGTTCCGCGGCCGGTTCATGGACATCATCGATACACAGGACGCCGATTCCGTGGAGCGCATAGGTCTGCTCATGGCCGGCTCCACTGCCGCAGCGCCCGCCGCACCGTCCGGAGAAACAGCATGATCCGTCTGGAAAAACGTCATACCCCGCTGCGCCACCCCAATCTGCTCACCCTGCTGCTGGCGCTGGCCACAGCCTTCATCACCGGAGCGCTGGTAATCAGCGCGTACGGCGCCAATCCGCTTACCGCGTATAGCCTTATGCTGCGCGGTGCGCTGGGGTCGGGCTACGGGCTGGCAGAAGTGGCCGTCAAAGCCATTCCTCTTACCTTAACCGGCCTTGCCGTGGCGCTGGCAGCCACCATGCAGCTGTGGAACATCGGCTGCGAAGGTCAGTTTGTCATGGGCGGCATCGGCGCCACCTGGGCGGCGCTCTACCTTGCGCCTTTTCTGCCGCCGTGGGCTGTACTGCCGGCTGTCATTCTGTGCGGCGCGGCCGCCGGCTGCCTGTGGGCTCTTATCCCCGCAGCGCTCAAAGTCTGGACCGATGTCAGTGAAATTCTTTCCACTCTGCTGCTGAACTATGTGGCCATAATCATAGTGGAACACCTGTACTTCGGCCCTTGGCGCGACCCCGGCGGGTTTGGTTTTCCGGGCACCATGACATTTCCGCAGCAAGCCATGCTCCCCCGTCTTTTCGGCATGCGCATCCATGCCGGTATCTTGCTGGCGCTGGCAGCCACGGCAGCACTGGCCGTCATGCTGGGGCGCAGCAAATGGGGCTACGCCACCCGCGTCATGGGCGCAGGGCCGCGGGCGGCACGTTATGCAGGCATGAACGTGGGCCGCAACATACTGCTGGTCATGGGCATCAGCGGAGCTCTGGCCGGTCTGGCCGGCATGGGCGAAGTTTCCGCCATCCACTACCGCCTGCAGGAAGGCTTCGCCTCCGGTTACGGCTTTGACGGCATCATCGTGGCCTGCCTGGCATCCATGCAGCCGTTGCGGGTACCTGCCTGCGCTGCCCTGCTGGGAGTCTTTCTGGTTGGAGGCGAACAGCTTTCCTCGTTCATGCAGCTGCCCGCATCCATCAGCCGCATACTTGAAGGGGCGCTGCTGTTCGGCTTTCTGCTGGGCGAAACCGTGCAACGCTACCACATACGTTTTACACCCGCAGCTGCCGCCGGAAATACCGATGCATGACGGCATGCTGTTTCCGGATACGGCAAAAGAGGCAGGCACGACTGTCCTGTGCAGGAACAACCATGATTGAAGATATTGTATTCATTTCAAAAATAGCCATGAAGTCTTCGGTGGCGGTGCTGTTTGCCGCGCTGGGAGAAATTTATGCCGAGCGTTCCGGAGTGCTCAATCTGGGCGTTGAAGGCATGATGCTGGTGGGCGCACTATGCGGCGTGGCCGCCGGACTGGCCACGGGAAACGTATGGCTGGGCGTGGCCGGCGGCATGCTGGCTGCCGGACTTTTTTCGCTGATACACGCTTTTTTTTCCATCACGCTGCGCGTCAACCAGACGCTTTCCGGTCTGGCGCTCACCATTCTGGGAGCCGGTCTGGCCAGCTTTCTGGGACGGGCATACATAGGCAAGGCCGCCCTGCGCATGAAGGTGTGGAACGTTCCCTATCTGCACGACATCCCCGTCGTCGGAAAAATATTTTTCACGCACACGCCGCTGGTGTATGTAGCCTATGTGCTGCTGCCGCTGGCAGCGTGGGTGCTGCTGCGCACCCGCACCGGCCTTAAAATACGCGCCGCGGGCGAAGATGCAGGCTCCGCAGATGCCATGGGTGTCAACGTGGTGCTGCTGCGCTATCTCTGCACATTTTTCGGCGGCTGCATGGCCGGGCTGGGGGGCGCGTATCTTTCCATCGCCTACACCCCCGGCTGGAAGGAAAACATGACCATGGGACAGGGCTGGGTAGCCATCGCCATGGTCATCTTTGCCACGTGGTACCCGTTCCGCGCGTTTCTGGGCGCGCTGCTGTTCGGCGGACTCACGGCTCTGCAATTTTATTTTCAGGCGACGGGCATAGAAGTCATTCCCGTCAATCTGCTGCGCATGTTCCCGTACCTGATAACCATACTGGTGCTTATCGTGGTCATGCGGCTGGACAAAACCAGAGGCAGAGGCGGCGCACCGGCTTCGCTGGGCGTACCCTTCAGCCGGGAAGGCTAGCGGCCCCGCGCCGCGTAACAGGCACCGCCGCATACAGCGGCTGCCGGAGGACAAACAGACATGAAAAACAATACCATGAACACACTTATCGGCGCGGCGCAGGATGAAAGCCCCGTGGATCTGCTGGTCCGCAACGTCAGGCTGGTCAACGTGCTTTCCGGCGAAATCCACGACGCGCACATCGCCGTCAAAGACGGCATTGTTGTGGGATTTGAAGAATATGAAGCCCTGCACGTTGTTGAAGGAAACGGACGCCATTGCATTCCCGGTCTGATCGACGGGCATATCCATATTGAATCCACCCTGCTGTCACCCGCACGTTTTGCCGCCGCGGCCGCGCCCCACGGCACTGCCGCGGTCATGTGCGACCCCCACGAAATAGCAAACGTCATGGGCGCTGAAGGCATTGAATACATGCTGCACGCCAGCGCCGGTCTGCCGTTGTCCGTTTATGTGATGATGCCTTCGTGCGTGCCCGCCACACACATGGAAACAGCCGGAGCCACCCTGCGGGCGGAAGACGTGCAGGATTTTCTTTCGCGCTACCCCGACCGCATGCCCGGACTCGCGGAAATGATGAACTATCCCGGAGTACTTTTCCGCGACGACGAAGTAATGGCAAAACTGGAGGCAGCAGCTTCTCACGTCATTGACGGCCACGCCCCCCTGCTGCGCGGCAAAGCGCTGAATGCCTATGTGCTGGGCGGCCCCGCAAGCGATCACGAAACATCCGATGCGGACGAAGCCCGCGAAAAGCTACGCAAAGGCATGCACCTGATGATCCGCGAAGGCGGCTCGCAGGAGCACAACCTCGAAGAGCTGGTCACCGTCCTCAACGAATTCAATACCCAGAATGTCTCTTTTGTCAGCGACGACAAAGTGGTCAACGACCTGATGGAAAGCGGACACATGGACGACATACTGCGCAAGGCCATGGCTGCCGGCATTCCCCCTGTCAGAGCCGTGCAGATGGCTTCCATAAACACGGCCCGCTATTTCCGGCTGCACCGTCGCGGTGCGGTGGCCCCGGGCTATCGCGCAGACTTTGTCCTGCTGGACGACCTGCAGACCATGCGCATCTCCGAATGTTATCTGGGCGGGCGCAATGTCAAAGAGATCGACTTCACAGGGCACAGCGCAGCCTTCAGCGCCAACACCGTGCATGTGGCCGGTCTGAACACGGACTCGCTGCATGTGGCGGCCGGCAACGGCAACCTGCGCGTCATCGGCATAGTGCCGGGACAGGTGATAACCCATGCTCTGGAACTGCCGCCCACCCTGCGCGAAGGTGCCGCAGTGGCCGATCCTTCACGCGATCTTGCCAAACTGGCCGTTTTTGAACGCCACAAAGGCACCGGCAACGTGGGGCTGGGATTCACCGCCGGTCTGGGGCTGCACAAGGGCGCACTGGCCGGTACCGTATCGCACGATTCGCACAACCTGATAGTGGCGGGCATGGACGATGCCGACATGATTACCGCCGCGGAAGAAGTGCAGCGCATCGGCGGCGGTCTTGCCGTCGCCTGTGACGGCCGCGTGCTGGCATCACTGCCGCTGCCCATTGCCGGACTGATGAGCGATGCCCCCGTGGAGGATGTGCTTGCCGGTCTGCGCGGCGTAAACGAAGCGCTTGCCACACTGGGATACAAGCTCAGCAGCCCCTTTGCCGCGCTGGCGTTCCTCTCTCTTGCCGTTATCCCCTCGCTGAAGCTTACCGACAAGGGCCTTGTGGACGTCCACAAATTCGAAATCGTCCCCCTGTGGACAGCCTGAGGCTCCGGCCGCACGGCCGCAGCTGAACAACCTGCCCGCCGGAGATGAAACAGCCTCCGGCGGGCAGGGAGATGATCTCCCTGCACCCTCAATACGCCCTGCGCGCACGGCACAGAAACGCCCGCAGCGCGTTGTGCCGCTTTCCCCCCGGACGGCGGCCAGCGTACGCCCCTGAACAGTCAGCCCACCGCGGCAGAAATCGCGCAACGGGGGATGCAAGGGGAATCAGTCCCCTTGCCCGTCGGAGACATAAAAGCCCCCTAAGCAAAAGCAGCCTCCGGCGGGCAGGGAGATGATCTCCCTGCACCCTCAATACGCCCTGCGCGCACGGCACAGAAACGCCCGCAGCGCGTTGTGCCGCTTTCCCCCCGGACGGCCGCCAGCGTACGCCCCCTAACAGTCAGCCCACCGCGGCAGAAATCGCGCAACGGGGGATGCAAGGGGAATCATTTCCCTTGCCCGTCGGAGACATGAAAGCCCCCGAAGCAAAAGCAGCCTCCGGCGAGACTGTGCAACCGTAACGTACTTTTATGTACACATCCCTTGTCACGGGCCATCCGGCGCGGTATACAGGTACTGACTTTCGTCATCACAGACAGCCCGTCGGCTGGGCGCAAAGTCCGTAACCGGATATGTCACGGGCGGACGGCCACACAGCACGACGTTGTTCCGTCAGCAAACTCAAGAGAGGTATTCATGACCGCATCAGGAAGAGAAGAAAGACGCGCCAATGTCATTGAAGTTCTGAACAAGGCCCGCGCCATGGAGCTTCAGGCCATTCACCAGTACATGAACCAGCACTACGGGCTGGACGATATGGACTACGGCGAAATGGCAGGCAAAATGAAGCTGATCGCCATTGACGAAATGCGCCATGCGGAAGCCTTTGCCGAGCGCATCAAAGAACTGGGCGGAGAACCCGTGACAGACTATCCCGGCACCATTGAAAAGCGTCAGGATGTTAAAAAAATCTATGCCTTCGACACCGACCTCGAAGACGATACCATTGATGCTTACAACCAGTTTCTGCAGGTCTGTCGCGAAAACGGCGACAGCATCAGCGCCAAACTGTTTGAGACCATCATTGAGGAAGAGCAGCTGCACCTGAGCTACTTTGACAATGAAAACAATCACATTGAAACTCTGGGCGATGCATATCTTTCGCGCATTGCCGGAACCCCCTCGTCCACGGGACTTACCCCGCAGGGCTTTGCCGTGGCCAAGGGCGGCGCATAACAGCACCCGCACCGGTCATCAGGGAGCAGGAACTATCCTGCTCCTTTTTTTTGTCCCCCGTCTCAGTCAGCCGGTCGTAATGATCGGGTCGTAATGCTCGGGCCGTAATGCTCCGGAAAAAGCCGCAGACCGGCAATCCCCCTTTCTGCATGGATACCCGCGACGCTTCCTGCGCCTTTTCGCACCACTGTCTTGACAAGTACATAGCCGGGGCGTACTTTTCATATGAACGATTGCTCATATGTATGTTTGTTCATAAAACACACGCCTCACGGGAGGAACCATGTCTGAACTTTTAGCCCGCTACGCATTCGCCGTATGGGACATCCTGCTGGACGCATCACCTTATGTGCTGCTGGGTTTTTTTGTGGCCGGTCTGCTTAAAGCTTATCTGCCAGAAGATCTGGTGGCGCGCCATCTGGGAAAAGGGCGCTTTCTTCCGGTGCTCAAAGCGTCGCTTTTCGGGGTGCCTCTGCCTTTATGCTCATGCGGAGTTATTCCCGCCGCTGCCGGGCTGCGCCAGCAGGGAGCAAGCCGCGGCGCCACCACATCGTTTCTGATTTCCACGCCGGAAACCGGCGTTGACTCCATAGCCGTCAGCTACGCACTGCTGGACCCCGTCATGGCGGTTGTCCGGCCGGTGGCCTCGTTTTTCACGGCCATCATCGCCGGAGTGGCAGTAAACAGCCTGCCGGAGGAAGAATCCCCTCAGGCGGCTTCATCAGCGGCCGCTGCCACCGCAGCGACACATCAGGGCTGCAGCTGCGGCCCGCATGCCGGAACAGAACACACTCACGGTATTATGCCCGCACCGGTTGTGCTTCCCGCCGCGGAGCACGCAGCATCTGCGGGTTGCGGCTGCGGGTCGTGCGGACATGACAGCCCCGCCCCCCGCACCATGCGGGAAAAATTCGGCAGCGGCATGCGGTTCGGCTTCGGCGAACTGGTTGCGGACATCGGCAAATGGCTCATGGTGGGTATTCTGCTGGCTGCCGTCATCACCACGCTTATTCCCGACACATTTTTTGCCAGCTATCTTGGTGACGGCCTTATGAGCATGCTGGTCATGCTGGTGGTGGGTATGCCCCTGTATGTCTGCGCCACCGCCTCAACCCCCGTGGCTGCGGCCATGGCCGTCAAGGGACTTTCACCCGGTGCCGCGCTGGTCTTTCTGCTGGCAGGGCCGGCGACCAACGCGGCGACTTTCACGGTAGTTGCCAGACTGATGGGCCGCAAGGTTGCCGCCGTGTATCTGGCCAGCATCGCGGTATGTTCCATTGCACTCGGTCTGGCGGTAAACTGGCTGTATGCCTATCTGGGACTCAGCATCACTTCATGGGTGGGGGCCGCACAAGAAGAATCACACGGCGTTATCGCCATTGCTTCCGCGGTGGTGCTGCTGGGACTGGTGGCCTACCGCACCCTGCCCGGAATCTTCCGGCGGGGGCACAACGCACACGGGCACAGCCACGGGTGCTCATGCGGGCACTAGCCGCCCTGCATCACGGCCGTCCTCTTTTCTGAATACACTGCGCCCCGCTTCACCGGCGGGGCGCTTTTATTGCGCCGGCACACACCGACGCGTGCCGTCAGAATCCGGCATGTCCTAAACGCCGCATGCCCGGGTTGCAGGCGCAACAGCCTGCGCATACCATGACGGCCGCACTCGACACCCGCACTCCGCCATACGGCAGCAGCACACTTCTTCCGCTGTTAAAAACGACAGAAACAGGTAAAAAACGATCAAAAGCGATCATTCTTTGATCGTATTGTACCGGTTGCTAGGGTGCAGCCATGACCGGAGACGCTACGCCGCCGGTCGGGCTGCGTTTTGCACAAGACAAAACGCACGAGGTGTTCATGAAGCGATACAGGCACACGCAGATTCTCGCCCTGCTGGAAACACGCTCCGCCATACGGGCAACCGAGGCGGCGGAGATGCTGGGCGTTTCTGTGGGAACAATCCGGCGGGACATGGCCGAACTGGAAGCCGGAGGCTACCTGAACAGAACGCATGGCGGAGCCTTTGCCGCCATCGAAGGCGAAGCGGGCTTCATGCGCCGCACCTGCTGGAACAGAGACAAAAAGCGTGTCATCGGACAGGCTGCGGCAGCACATATTTCTTCAGGCAGTGTGGTCTTCATCGACGGCGGAACAACGCCGGAGGCCATGCTGCCGTTTCTTGTGGAAAAAACCTCGCTTACGGTGGTCACCTGCGGGCTGAACATTGCCCTGCAGCTGCTGCGCTGGCCTTACATCAGCACAATTCTGCTGGGCGGCGAAGTACATGCGGAATCACGCACAGTGACCGGCACCCTGCCGGTGACACAGCTGGACTCGTTCGGCATGCGCTTTGACATGGCCGTCATAGCCACCGCGGGCATTAGCGCGGAACACGGTGCCACCAACCGCATGCTGGAACGGCTGGCGCTGAAGCAGCTGGTACTGCGCAACAGCGCTTCAAGCATTCTGGTAGGCGACAGTTCCAAAGTGGACTGCGCATTTCTGGGCAGAGTAGCGCCGCTTTCGGCGTTTTCGCTGTGCATTATGGACGACGACCTGACAGATGAGCAGAAAGCGAAGCTGTCGGAAGCCGGGCGATTCGAATTCGTGCCTCTGGAAGGGAGCAGACGGCGGTGACAGGCCGCGCCGGAAGCTGCGGCCGCCTGCGGATTCGCTTTGCCTGCCTTATGGCGGCGCACACAGCTGCGCCGCGGTCACGCCAACCCCGGCTGACAGACTGACAGCCGGTAACCAAGGAGGAAGAGGATGAAACAGGTTCCCATCGTTGACTGGCTGCAGCGGCTGCCCGGCGGCATGATGCTGGTGCCCCTCATTCTGGGTTCGGTCACAGGCACATTTTTTCCCGGATTTCTGGGGCTGGGGTCGTTTACCACCGCCTTGTTCAAAAACAGCGCACTGCCGCTCATCGGTCTGCTCATACTGGCCACAGGCGCCCAGATAAACGCCAGACAAAGCACGGGCGTTTTCAAGCGCTGCGGGGTCCTGCTGCTTACCAAAACGTTCATTCCTGCCGTCATTATTATTCTGTACGGCAACATCTTCGGACGCGAAGGCATTCTGGGCGTATCGCTGCTGGCCGCCATGATAGCCTTCACCAACTCCAACGGCGGTCTGTGGCTGGCCCTTACCGGACAGTACGGCACAGATGAGGACCGCGGCGCCTACATTGCCAGCGGCCTTAACGATGGGCCTTTTTTCATTCTGCTGGCACTGGGCCTTTCCGGACATGCCAACGTACCGTGGCAGGCCATCGTGGGAACGGTCATTCCCTTTATTGTCGGCTTTGTACTGGGTAATCTGGATAAAAAGTTTGCCGAAATGATGAAGCCCACTGCAGCCATTACCATTCCGTTTTTCGCCTTTGCGCTGGGCACGGGCATAAACCTGCAAAACCTTGTGACAGGCGGCGTCACAGGCGTGCTGCTGGGCATCGGTGTAACGCTGGTCACGGGTTTTCTGTGCTTTGCCGGCTACAGGCTGTTCATCCGCAACTCCAATCCGGGCATAGGCTTTGCTGCGGGAACCACTGCGGGCAACTCCATCACCAGCGTTCTTGTGGTGGTGCAGGCCGACCCCTCGTATGCGCCTTTTCAGGCGGTGGCCACCGCACAGGTTGCAGCGGCGGTGCTGGTAACAGCCATACTGTGCCCGCTGATGACGCACTACATGTGCAAGCGCTATGATGCTGCACATCCCCCGCAGGAGCAGCGCGCATGACCAGATACGCAGTTATCGCCGACGACCTGACAGGCGCAGGTGACACCGGCGTGCAGTTTGCCAAAGCCGGACTGCGTACGCGCATTCTGACGCACAACTGGTCGGCGGAAGACCTGAACGGTGTGGACGTGGCCGTGGTGCAGACAGAAAGCCGCGCCATGCCCCCACAGGAGGCATATGCGGCCGTGAAACAGGCTGCACAGCGGCTGCAGGCGGCCGGAGTACAACCGCTGTATAAAAAGGTGGACTCCACTCTGCGCGGGCAGATAGGGCCTGAAATTGATGCGGTCATGGACGTATGGGGGCTGGAACTGGCCCTCCTGTGTCCGGCATTTCCGGAAAACGGAAGAACTCTCATCGGCGGTTATCTGCTGGCCGGAGGCGAGCCGGTATCACGCACCTCCATCGGAGCGGACCCTGTATCGCCCGTGCGGCAGAGCCATATCCCCAGCCTGCTTGCCGCTCAGTCCTCGCGTCCTGCCATAGGGCTTTCGCTGGCAGAAATGACCAGAGGCGACAGTTATCTGGAGAGCATATTCACAGAAGCGCGGCGCAGGAGCGCCATCATTGTGGCCGATGCAGCAGACCCGCAGGATATTGCCCTGCTGGAAAGCCTTGTGGCCCGCTTTGCCCCGCGGGCGCTGTTTGTGGGCTCCGCCGGACTTGCCGCTCCGGTGGCGGCCCGTCTGGCACAATCGTCAGCAGGCAGGCGCCCCGTTGTCACGGTGGTGGGTTCGGTCAACCCCGTATCACGCGGACAGCTGAAACAGCTGCAGCACGAAGGAACGGGACTGCTGCTGGTTACCGCCGACGAGCTGCTGCTTGACGACAGGCACTGGCAGACGGCACTGCGCGCCAAGGCCGAGACGCTGGCATCCATGCTGCGCCGGGGCGAAGACGTGGCGGTGGCCACACCGGGCAACCGGGAAGAAGTACAGGACCTGCTGGAAAGAGGTGCCGGCATCGGGCTGGAGCGCCGCCCCCTTACCGCGCGTGTGGCCGCGCGCACCACTCAGGTGGTGCACGAGGCGCTGGCTTTGCTGCAGGACGGGGAAAAACCGTCCGGCCTTGTGCTCACAGGGGGCGACATGGCCCACGCCATGCTGGCCCACCTGAACACGGCAGGCATGGACCTTATTGCCGAAGTCAGCCCCGGCATACCTGTGGGCAGACTCAGCGGAGGACATGCGGACGGCGTCAAAGTGGTCACCAAAGCAGGCGGCTTCGGCACGCAGGGCGCTCTGGTGCAGGCCGTGCGCACCCTGCGTGAACTGGACTGACAATACAGCCGGGCAGCCCGCCGCTGACGGGGCTGCCCGCCATACCATACAGAACCAAGGAGCAGAGAGTGAAACTGCCTGTTTTAGCGCTGACCATGGGCGACCCTGCGGGAATCGGACCGGAAATAACAGCCAAGGCCCTCGGACGCGATGAAATTCACACCATGTGCACACCGCTTGTGGTGGGCGATATGGCGCTTATGCAGGCGCACAAACGATATATGAACGGCCGCAGGTGCATACTTGTGGACGGAGTGGAAGCGCTGGATACGCTGCCTGCTGACGGTGTGGCCGTTTTTCAGCCGCACGGACCCTTACGCGGCGTTGTGGCGGGTACGCTGTCAGCGGAAGCAGGCCGCGCAGCTGCGGCCTATGTGTACGGAGCCATAGAACTGGCCAAACGCGGCGACATTCAGGGCATAGTGACTGCCCCGCTGAACAAGGAAGCGCTGCATATGGGCGGCGACACCCACCCCGGACACACGGAACTGCTGGCAGAAAGCTTCGGAGTGCGCAACTATGCCATGGTGCTGGCCGCGGAAGACAGATATGTGTTTCATGTGACCACACATCAGTCGCTGCGTTCCGCCATTGATTCACTTACCGTGGATGCCGTGTACCAGCGCATCAGGCTGGCCCATCTGCTGGCGACGGCACTGGGCACACCGCAGGAGACGGTGGCAGTGGCCGGAGTCAATCCGCACGCCGGAGAAGGCGGCATGTTCGGCACGGAAGAGCGCGACATCATAACCCCCGCTGTACAGAAGGCCGTGGCGGAGGGCATACCGGCTGAAGGTCCGGTTCCGGCCGATGTGCTGTTCCCGCGCATGGTACGCGGTCAGTACCGGTTTGCCATCGCCATGTATCACGATCAGGGGCACGCCGTTTTCAAATCGCTGTATTTCGACACCGGCGTCAACATCACCATAGGGCTGCCGGTCATCCGCACCTCTGTTGACCACGGCACGGCGTTTGATATTGCGGGCAAAGGCATTGCCAGCGAAGAAAGCATGATCGAAGCGGTCCGCGCAGCAGCCCGTCTGGGCAACAGCTGGGCACATATAAGCCGCAGCGCCATGTGATGCCGCGGGCGCAAAGCCCGCAGGAACACCGCAACGACATAACATTCCGCCGCACCCACGGCGTCAGAAACCCCGCCGGAAAAACGGAGCGTCCGTCCGGCGGGGTTTTCAGCGGCCATAAACACCGCAACAGGCGGCAGGCCGCTCACATATCCTGTCCGCGCATGCCGGAACGCTCGCCCGCGATCTTGCTCAGCCACTTGCGCATCTGGTCAAGATCCTGCTGATGCACCTGCTCGGCTGTGGAAAGCAGGCTTTTCAGCTGCACGACCTCTTTGCGCAGTTCGGCTATCTCACTTTCACGCGCTCCGAGAGTCTGCTCCAGCGCGGCTATGCCTTCTTCCTTGCGGTTCATTACCGCAAGCGATTCCGCAATGCTTTCCATGGCTTTGGTCTGCTGCTCAAGCAAAGCGAACAGCGCCGCCTGCCCCTGATGCACATATTCGGCAGAAAGCTGCACCGCCGACGGCACCGCGGCCGCGGTCGGCAGTTCTGCCTGCGGAGTGCAGTCCGGCGCGGCGCCCAGCGCAGAACCGTAATGCCGCCGCAGAGCGTGCTCCACGGTCATGGCGTTTTTATGCGTCCGTATTTCGGCAACGATAAACGAGAATATTTCAAGTGCTTCAGGAAGATAACGCCTGCGTTTTCCTTCGCCCGTATGGGGCAGAAACGGCAGAAAGCGCTTGCAGTAGTAACGCGCAGTGGATTCCGGCAGGTCATGTCTGGCTGCCAGTTCCGCTATGGTCAGCAGCGTGTCTGCGGCAGTGCGGTGCGGCATGGTTTCCTCCCTGCGGGTGAAGCCCCGAGAAGACAGAATGCTCAGGATACTGCCGTAACCGTAATCTGTTCGCCACGCGATGGCAACATGAACCGGAAAAAAACGGGGAAAGGCGCATATGGGGCGGATTTTCGGGCGGCCCCCGATTGACAAGGTCTGTCTGACACTGCATAGAAGTGGGTAACTATTGGTACTAGGCTTTTTCCGGGGGGAAACAAAGTTCCATTGAAGGAGGAGCTCCACATGCTGACCAAAGCTGAATTTGTTGCGGCTTTCAAAGATGCACTGCCTGAAGTGTTTGAAACCAAAGTCAGCGCTGAAAAAGCGTACGATGCCTTTTGTCAGGTTCTGGCCGACGGCATTGCAAAGAACGAAGGCGTGCGTCTGCCCAATGTCGGCGCGCTGACCGTAGCCGAACGCGCCGAACGGCAGGGCCGCAACCCCCAGACGGGCCAGCCCATGACCATTCCTGCCCGCAAGGTGGTCAAATTTTCGCCGGCGAAAAGCCTGGTCGATGGTGTGAACAGATAACACACCCTGTGAACGTCTGACGGCCGCGGAAAATTCCGCGGCCGTTTTTTTATCAGCATGTACCGTCAGGGAAGAATACGGCGCACCGTGACAAGTCTGGGAAGCCAGTAACGCGAAAGGTAGCTTTCTTCACGCACGGTGCTGCCCGACTTCGGGCTGTGCACCATGGTGCCGCTGCCGCTTATGACGGCAGTGTGCAGCCCGCCGTATCCGATACGGAAAACCGCTATGTCACCGGCGGCCGCCTGCGCAGGGGCCACCGCGGTACCGGTCTGCGCCTGCCCGTCTGTCATGCGCGGCACCGCAATGCCGTTATGCCGCATAACCCACCAGACCAGTCCGGAGCAATCGAACCCTTGCTGCGGCGAACTGCCGCCCCATCTGTAGGGCACACCCACAAGAGCCTGCGCAGTGCGTACCACGGCCAGCCTGTGCCGCTGGCCCTGCGCCGGCAGCACGGAATCGCCGCCGGCCGCTACCGGCGGCAGCACAGTCTTGTGTCCGCATCCGCCGGCAAGTAAAAACAGCATGACGGCGCACAGCAATGTACGGACAGCCCTGAGACGGCATGGCAGTGACAGATTACACATGAGGTATTATTACCAGTAAGATGGACGCATAGCCAGCTTGTATCCCCGGAGCACGCCATGTTTGAAAACGTACCCCTGAGCGGGATGATCCGCATAGCCAGACAGGCGGGAAAAGAAATCGCCGCCCGTCAGCAGGCCATTGTGCAGGCAGGTGAAGCCGCCATATGGCACAAGGACGACGACTCGCCCGTCACTCAGGCGGACAGGGCGGCCAGTGCCGTTCTGTGTGCCGGACTGGCACAGATGGCTCCTTCTGTTCCCGTTATTTCAGAAGAGGAATCCATTCCCCCTGCCGAGGTACGACGGGGCTGGGGGCTGTATTTTCTGGTGGACCCGCTGGACGGCACCAAAGGCTATCTGAAAGGAGAGGCAGACTACAGTGTCTGTGTGGCACTCATGCGCCGCGACATGCCTCTGACCGGAGTTGTCCATGTGCCTGCGCGCGGGCTTACCTATTACGGTCTGCCCGGCACGGGCGCATGGCGCGAAGATGAAAGCGGCATGCCGGTGCGCCTGCATACCGCCCCCGCCGTTTCCGGAAAACAACCGGTGGTGCTGCAAAGCCGGGTGTCCGCAACACCCAAACTGGATGCCTACATGGATGGTCTGCCCCATACGCGCCTGATGGCAGGCAGTGCCTACAAGTTCTGCCTGCTGGCCGAGGGAACGGCCCAGATGTATCCCTGTCTGCACCCCACATGGGAATGGGACACCGCCGCCGGAGAAGCCGTTCTGCGCGGAGCGGGCGGCACTGTGACCGATATGGACGGCCGCCCCCTCAGATACGGCAAAAGCTCTCTGCTCAACGATCTTTTCATAGCGCGGGGATGATCAGCGCTCCGCCCACAAGGCACGGCGCCCCTTGATACGCAGCCTGCCCAGCGGCAGCCCTCTGAAATACAGTCCGGCCTCCGGCAGGGATGCATCCACGCTGCCCGCATACGCACCGCGGGCCAGATCAATGCTCTGGCCGGACAGCAGGCCGCTTATCAGTTCCGGCTCTTCCACATTCAACGCGCCTGCGGCGCACTGATCTGCGGGGGGCATCATGCAGCGCATCCGGGGTGAGACCCTCACCTCGCCGCGCGAAGCCTTGCCTAGCGGGTATCCCCGCCAGCGGAAGGATTCGGGCAGCAAGTTCAGGGCCTGTTGCGGCAGAAACATGGCCGCGGAACCGAACAGAGCCACCTCGCCGTCCGGCAGCATGTCCGGATCTGCACACGGTCCGCGCAATGCCTGTCTGTGTATTCCCTGCACCCGCATGGCAGAAACAGGTTCGGGCGGCGGTGAATCGCCCTCTTTGCGGAAACGCGCGATATAAAATCCCTGTGCCGATGAACGGGATGCATCCACCCGCAGCGTTCCCTCGCACCCCGGCAGCAGCGGGTCTTCAAAAACAAAACCTTCAAACGGTGCCAGCGGTTCGGGGATCAGCCCCAGTTCCTGCGTTGCCCAGCGCACCTGTTCTTCATTTTCCTGCACGTTGGTCGTGCAGGTGGAATAAACCACAACCCCGCCCGGAGCCAGCAGCCGCGCAGCCTCTCTGAGCAGCAGCCGCTGGATGCCCACAAGCGGCTTGACTTTATCCCCCTGCCACAGCTTCATCACGTTGGGGTTTTTATCCACGGTGCCCCAGCCGCTGCATGGCGGGTCCAGCTGGATTTTCTGCCATGATGCATCCGGCAGGGGCAGGGATTCTCCGGCGTAGCCGCAGGTGGCCGTATGCGGCAGGTTCAGGTTGAACAGGTTCTGACGCAGGGTTGCCAGCCGCTGCGCGTTGGGTTCGTTACCCATCACAAAACCGTCCGGCCCTGCCAGCTGCGCCAGAAAGCCCGTTTTGCTGCCCGGACTTGCACACATGTCCAGCACGGCATCGCCGTTCTGCGGCGCCAGCGCCAGAGGCGGCAGCATGGAAGATCTGTCCTGAATGTAAATCAGTCCGAAAAAAGCTGCCAGACTGCTGCCCAGCGGTCTGGGCTCCTTTGTAAGCCTGCGGGTCCAGGGCGATACCGGCTCCGGTTCAAACTCGTATCCCTGACTGTGCAGCAGGGCTTCAACCAGCGATTCCTGTCCGGCAGGACATACTACGCGGAACGACCGCGCCTGAGGGGATTCTGCCATTTGCACTCCTGTTTTTGCTGCGCGTCTACCCTAAGCTTGCTTGCATCAGCAAGAGGTATTATGAGAGGACAGTCACGGCAGCGTGTCCGCTGCCGATGCATGTTCCCGAGATTGCGACCAAGGAGACCTTGATGCACCGTATATTGCGTTTTCCGCTGGCACTCCTGCTGCTGGCCGTTACGGCCGTACTGCCTTCCGTTGCCGATGCCGGCGGACTGAAGACCTATGCAGTCCTGCCTTTCAAGATACATGGCCCCGACCAGTACAAATATCTGGAAAAAGCCGTTCCGCAGATGCTTACCTCGCGGCTGTATCTGAAGGATAACTTTGAATCCATAGCCCAGAGCAGCGTTGCCGCGCAGGAGTATCCCGCCGACGAAAACGCCGCCGCTGCTGCCCGTTCCGCCCTGAATGCCGATTATCTGGTATGGGGCGACGTGACCGTTATGGGCTCTGAAGCCAGTCTGGACGTGCGCGTGCTGGACACTGCAGGCAATGTGGCTCCCGTGGGCAAACAGACCCCCGTGCTGCAGCTGATTCCCGCGCTCAAAGATGTTTCCGACCAGATAAACCGTGACGTTTTCAAACGCGCGGATATGCAGACCGCCGCCCAGAGCGCTCCGGCGCCGCAGGCTGTCAATCAGATGAACCCCAACCTGATGCACAACGAATCCGACGCCGGCAGGCAGGTGTATCTTAACCCGCAATTCCGCTATGCAGGCAATGAAAATGTGGACACCCGCATGCGCAGCCAGTCGCTGCCCTTTGCCGCACGCGGCATGGTGGTAGGCGATCTGGACGGCACGGGCAAAAACGCCGTCATGCTGCTGGACGAGCATGTGGTGCGCGCATACCGCTTTGACGGAAAAATGCTGGAACCCGCCGGCGAACATCAGCTGCCGCTTTCCATCACCTGCCTGAGCATCAACATGCTCGACATGAACCGCGACGGCATTATGGAAATAGTGGTAAACGCCTATGACAGCTCGCAGGAACCCAAAAGCTTTATCCTGAACTGGAGCAACAACACGTTTACCGTGGTGGCGGAAAAAATCCGTTACTACATGAACGTGGTCAAAACGCCGCCGGACTACATGCCCGTACTGGTGGGACAGGCCGTCGGACGGCCCAAACTTTTCCGCGGCAAGGTGCACGAAGTGCTCAAGATGGGCGGTTCCATGGAGCTGGGACGCAGCCTGAACCTGCCCGAAGGCACCAATGTGCTCAACTTCACGTGGCTGCCCGCCAGCGACGGCGAAGGCCCCAAGCTGGTGGTGCTCAACGACCGCGAACACCTTGTCACCTACACCGAGCGCGGCGGACGGCTTGCCCAGACGCAGGAAACCTATTCGGGCTCTTCCGTGGGCATTCCCATCGACATGAGCATGCCCGGTCTGGGTGAAGACACCGTGCTCATTGACGACATGTATTACATTCCCCAGAACATGCGCGCCGTGAACCTTGACCGTGACGGCCGTTATGAACTTCTGGTGGTCCGGCCCATTTCCACGGCGGCGCAGTTCTTCGAACGCTACCGCTTTTTCCCGCAGTCTGAAATTCACGCACTGCACTGGGACGGCGTAGGCCTTTCCCTGCAGTGGAAAACCCGCCGCATCAAAGGCGCCATCATCGGCTTTGACGTGGCAGACGTGAACAACGACGGCATTCAGGACCTTGTGGTGGCCATTAACACGCACCCCGGCGAACTGGGCGTCCGCTCGCGCAAAACGCAGGTGCTGGCCTATCCGCTTGACCTCGACAGCGCCGCTCCCGGCACCGCCATCGACCGGACATTCCGCGAGGAATAACACCTGTGCGCCTGCCTGTGGTCGCAGGGCGGGAATAGAACAGACAGAACGGCCCGGACGCACTCGTCCGGGCCTTTTACATCCCACGGAGCAGATATGACCGCACCGGCAACAGGCGGGGTACGCCACATAGAGGTCACCCGGGCAGAGGCAGGGCAAAAGCTTCTGCAGTTTCTGCAACGCAGACTGGGCTCCGGTGTGCCGCAGCAGTTTCTGATGCGCATCATCCGCAAGGGTGAAGTCCGTGTAAACAAAGGCCGCGCAAAACCTTATGACAGAGTGTCAGAGGGCGACGTGGTCCGCATACCGCCGGTGCGGCCCGCCGCAGAGCCTTCCTGCGATGCGGCTTGCGCCGTTCCTGCGGTCTCTGCGTCGCCGCTGCCGCAAATCATTGCCAGCGGCGACGGTCTGCTGGTCATCAACAAACCCGCAGGCCTGCCCGTACAACCGGGCACCGGACACACAGACTGTGTCACCGCCCGTCTGGCGGCACACTTTGCCGGCGCCGACTTCATGCCTGCACCGGCCCACAGGCTGGACAAAAACACCTCGGGGCTGCTGCTGGCCGGCACAACCTATACGGCCCTGCGCACCCTGCAGGACCTTTTCCGCAACGGGCACAGCCTGATAAAGGATTATTGTGCGTGGGTGTGCGGTATCTGGCCGGAGCAGGAGGCGCTGACGCTGACAGATGTACTGGTGAAAGAAGGAACGCCGGGAAAGGAAAAAATACACGCACTGCCCGCCGGCAGCGGGCAGCCGCATACGGCTCCGCCGAAGGGCAGAGAAGCTCTCTGTCAGGTGGTGCCGCTGCTGCGCCTCGACAACGCCACCCTGCTGGGCATACGGCTTGCCACCGGACGCACACACCAGATACGGGTACAGCTGGCCTCACGGAACCATCCCGTCATCGGCGATGTGAAGTATGGTGCTCCCGCATGCAGAGCGGGGATGCTGCTGCACGCCTTCCGGCTGGTTCTGCCCGCCCCCTTCGGGCGTGAGTTCTTCTGCCCGCCGCCATGGCAGGGCCGCCGGGCTGTTGCCCCGCAGACTCTCCGGCAGTGCCGGTTTCCGCCGCTGCGGCCCGCAGACTGAAAAGCCTGCCGGTGACGCACGCTCTTAGGGCGACGAAACAGGCAGGCAGATAAAAACCGGTTCGCGGCAATGCCGCTTCCTTCTCAACGTCGGGTCTCGCGCAGCGTCTCGCCCGGAAAAACGACCCTGCCGGCACGGCTGGTGTCATACCCTTCCAGCTGCCCCGCCAGTGCTGCAAATTCCGGCGTGGTGAACAATCCCATAAACAGCTGTATGTGACGTTCAAAAAACGTATCGCGCGGAATGAGCAGGTCGAACCGTTCCCACCCCAGCGGAATGAAATCAAGCCCCAGCAGCCCGGCAACGGCCCGTATGGCGGGCGCTGTATCCGCCCTGCCGGAAAGGACTTCAAGCCCCACATCCATATGGCGCGAAAATTCGTTTTCGTACCCTTTCAGACGCGCGGGATTTATACCGGCCGCCGCCAGCTCGGAATCAAACAGCAGCCGCGTGCCCGTACCCAGAGGGCGGTTGGCCACCGTCAGCCCGCCACCGGCCACATCTGCCACGCACGAAATACCGGCGGGGTTCCCCCGCGGCACCAGCAGCCCCTGTTCACGCAGGCAGAAATTGACCACAGCCGGACGCTCTTCAAGCTCACGTTCGGCATGGGCAAAATTGTACTCCGCACCGTCTTCCTGCTTCAGATGGCTGGTCGCCATATGGCAGACACCCCGACGAAGCGCCTTGATGCCCCCCATACTGCCCATGTTGGCAAAAGCGGCAATATAGTCCGGCTGGGCGTCCATAAACAGCCGCAGGGTTCGCTCAAAAAGAATGTCATTGCTTCCCGCCACCAGCAGCACACCCTCTGCAGGGGGGGCGGATTCGTGACGGCGGGGAAAATTGATGGTGGAATTTTCCACCCACTGCTCCACAAGGTGCGCAGGAAAAAGCCACTTACCCGTGACCTTGGTCGCAGGCAGCCCCTTGTCGGAAATAAGGGTGTAGACCATCTTCTCGTTCACACCCAGAAACTGGGCAACTTCGCGTGTGGAAAGCAGGTTTTTCATACGTCTTCCTGTTGTTGATTCCCGATGCGTAAGAAACTACTGCAAACACCGGCTGCGGGCAACCGGAGGCCCTGCGTCACGACAAACGCATCGGCAGCATCCGCAAGTACCCTGTTTCAGAACCGGTTTGCCCTCCGCGGGCAAGGGGAATGATTCCCCCCGCATCCCCCGTTGCGCACGCTGTGCCGCGATCAGCTGACTGTACGGGCGTGCGCGGGCGGCAGCATGACAGGCAGCGTCATAACGCACAGTGGTCCGGCAACGTGGCCCCGCTTCTGTCTGCGTGCCGTATGTACGGGGCCTGCTGATGGGACGGGGAAAACAGCCCGCCCTGCCGGAGGCTCTTTCTGTTTCGGAACTGTGATGCATAAAAAAACGGGCACCGGAACTATGCCGGTGCCCGAGGTCATTCAGGACAGAAAAACGGGTCAGCGCTTGTACACGGCACCGTTGGCGGCAGACGTCACCAGACGGCTGTAGCGTTTCAGCAGCGGAGAGGTGACCTCTTTCACCACGGGCGTAAATGCAGCACGCCGGCGCTCCATTTCTGCTTCGTCAACCAGCAGGTCCAGCTTGCGGGCGGGGATGTCTATCTCGATCATGTCCCCTTCACGCACCAGCCCTATGGGGCCGCCGTCAGCAGCTTCGGGTGATACATGCCCTATGGCGGCACCTCTGGTTCCGCCGGAAAAACGCCCGTCGGTAATCAACGCCACATCGGCCCCCAGCCCTATGCCGGCAATGGCTGCGGTGGGAGACAGCATTTCGCGCATACCGGGACCGCCTTTCGGCCCTTCGTAGCGTATGATGATGGCATCGCCCTTTTCAATCCGCTGCGCCATAATGGCTTCAAAGGCGGCTTCTTCTGATTCAAACACACGGGCACGCGCTGTACGCTGCATCATTTCCGGTGCAACGGCAGACTGCTTGACCACGGCCCCTTCCGGCGCAAGCGACCCGTACAGAATGGCAATACCGCCCTGCGGCGAATACGGCTTTTCCATGGGCCTGATGACATCGTGGTCACGCACCGCGGCGCCCAGTGCATCAAGGTTTTCGCCCACGGTACGGCCTGTGACGGTCAGTGCGTCGCGGTGTATGCGCCCCGCCTTGTCCAGTTCGGCCATGACCGCGGGAATACCCCCTGCACGGTGCAGGTCCTGTATATGCTGGTCACCGGCGGGCGAGAGCTTGCACAGGTTGGGGGTCTTGCGGCTTACCTCGTCAAAAATGCCCAGAGTAAGATCAAGCCCTGCCTCGGCAAATACAGCGGGCAGATGCAGTACCGTGTTTGTGGAACAGCCCAGCGCCATATCCGCGGCAACAGCGTTGGCCACGGCCTTTTCGGTCACGATATCACGCGGCTTTATATCGCGCTCCAGCAGCTCCATGACGCGCATGCCGGCATGTTTGGCCAGCCGCACCCGCGCTGCGGAATTGGCCGGCGTGGTACCGTTGCCCGGCAGCGCAAGCCCTATGGTTTCGGAAAGACAGTTCATGGAGTTTGCCGTGAACATGCCCGCGCACGACCCGCAGCCGGGACATGCCGTCTCGGAAAGCTGCTCCAGTTCGTCTTCCGTCATTCTGCCCTGCCGCACCATGCCCACACCTTCAAACACGGTGATGAGGTCTGCGGCCTTGCCGTTGCCCGTGCCTGCCATCATGGGGCCGCCGCTGATAAGAATGGACGGCACGTTCATACGCAGCATGGCCATAAGCATGCCGGGAACCGACTTATCACAGTTGGGTATGAAGACCAGCGCATCAAAAGGATGAGCCGTGGCCATTATCTCAATGGAATCTGCAATGATTTCGCGGCTGGGCAACGAAAAACGCATGCCTTCATGGTTCATGGCCAGCCCGTCGCATACCGCTATGGCGGGAAACTCCATGGGTGTGCCGCCCGCGGCGCGCACTCCGGCCTTCACTGCTTCGGCAATGGTGTGCAGGTGGATGTGTCCCGGTACCACCTCGTTGGCGGAATTGACCACCCCCACAAGCGGTCTGGACAGTTCTTCACGGGTCAGGCCCAGGGCGTACAGCAGCGAACGATGCGGGGCTTTTTCAAGCCCGTGTGTCATTTTCTTGCTTCTCATGTTGTCCTCTGTGCGCGCTGACGTCAAAGCCCGCGCAGCCGGCCGGAAGGAAAGACACCCGCCGGAAAGCTACCGGAAACCCTGCGGCAACGCACTGAATGGATCAGCGCTTCACGGCTATCCAGCTGCTTACAACGCCCATGACCGCAGGCACGGCCACCAGCATGGCCACCTGCTCCACAGGCAGAAAAGACAATTGCATACTTACCGGCGGAAACATGAACACGTTGCGTATCTGCATCCATGTGACCCATAAAAGGCCGGTGGCCAGCAGTCCCCCGCAGAGGCCCTGAATGCCGCCGGTGATAAGCAGGGGCAATCGTATGTACCAGTTGCGTGCACCCACCAGGTGCAGAATTTCAATTTCCGTTTCACGGCTGACCAGAGACAGCTTGATGGTGTTGCCCACCACAAGCGAAAGCACCAGCCCCAGAAAACCTATGACCGGCCACATGACATTACGGCTGAACACGTTCCACGCACGGGCAAGATCGTCACGCACGGGGCTTGCCCCGATACGCTGAACGCCCGGCAGTCCGGAAAGGTACGTCATGGTTTCATCGTGCCAGCCGCTCATATCCTTTGCTTTGGGTTCAAAAACAAGAACCGCGGTGGGAGGCAGCGGACTTTTACCTATCCATGATGTATCCACCCCGCCTACCGAAGAAAGGTTGCCTGACAGCGTTTCCAGTGCCTCTTCGGGAGTATACGTTTTCACTTCGGTCAGCCACGGCATATGTCCGAAGCTGTCCCATTGCGAGCGCACTGTTTTCATGTCGGCATCGGCATGCCAGTATACCTGATAAACGGCCTTGCCACGGGCCGTGCCCAGCGCCTGATCCAGATTGACAAACGCCATCAGAAAAAGTCCGGCAAGGAAGACGGCCAGCGTGACGGCAAGAAGCGTGAAGACCTGTGCCAGAGGATGGGCGGCCATATCGCGCACGCCCCGGCCGAAAAGCCGCAGAATGATGCCTACCATGCATCCTCCGCTTCGGAACCTTCAAAAATTTCGGCTCCTGTCCAGTTGGCATAGGTTATTTTGCCTTCGTCCAGCCGCAGCACACGGGCACCGGGGTGCCGTTCCACCAGTTCTCTGTTGTGCGTGGCCACAATGACCGTTGTGCCGTACGAATGGAACTGTCTGAAAATATCAAGCATACGCAAAGCCAGTTCAGGGTCCAGATTGCCCGTGGGTTCGTCCGCAAGCAGAATCTGCGGATTGACCACAACGGCGCGGGCTACCGCCACCCGCTGCTGTTCGCCGCCGGAAAGTTCACTGCAGGGCGCTGCAAGCCTGTTCTCCAGCCCCAGTCCGCGGGCCACGGCGCGCACTCTGCGGTCGATATGCACCCGCTGCAGGCAGCGCACCTCCAGCGCTATGGCAATGTTGTCATACACCGAGCGCCGCGGAAGAATTTTAAAATCCTGAAAAACGACACTCACCTGTCTGCGCAGGGCGGGCAGCTGACGGGTTTTGAGATTGCGCAGGTCAAAACCGGCCACACTCAGCGAGCCGCGGTATACCGGCAGCGCGCCGTACAGCATACGCAGCAGAGTGGTCTTGCCCGCGCCCGAAGGCCCGCACAGAAACAGAAAATCACCTTTATCAAGCCGGAAGGAAACATTTTTCAAAGCCCAGTGCGGGCCGAAATTATGGGAAAGATGCTGGGCGTTAAGCATGTGTGGATTCCGCTACGGAAAAAGGGGGCGCAAAGGCCCCCTGTTTGTGCTGATGGTGCGCGGCGTATCAACCGCATTTGGTGAATCCGCAGGCAGGGCAGATATGGCAGCCTTCCTGAAACACCAGTTCTTCATCGCAATCGGGGCACTGCTGCCTACCGAGCCCGTTGGGAGCGTGTACGGGCACCTTGGCCTTTAGGTACCTGTTTTCCATTACCCATGCAATGGCATCGGGTATGGACAGCAGCAATCCTTTTTTCTGAAACTTGGGGTGTTCTCCGCCTATACCCTTGAGCTGCCGCACTATTTCCATCACCTCAACGCCGGAGCGCAGCGCCAGCGAAACCAGTCTGCCGATGGCTTCCGCCTTTGCGGTGATGGACCGTCCCGACTTGCCTATGGTGGTGAACAGTTCAAACGGCCTTCCGTCCACTTCGTTAATAGTCACATACAGCACACCCAGCCCCGTTTCCACTTTCTGGGTAAATCCGTATACGATATCAGGACGTTCACGCACAACGCTGCGTTCTTTTTTCTGCTCTTCCTTGCTTTTTTCTCCGTCGCCGGTGCACAGAACCTGCGACTGTTTGCAGCCGTCACGGTATACGGTAACCCCCTTGCAGCCCCGCTCATACGCCATCCAGTAAATGCTGCGTATGTCGTCAATGGTTGCGCTGTTGGGCAGGTTGACGGTCTTGGACACGGCGTTGTCGGTATATTCCTGAAACGCCGCCTGCATTTTCAGATGCCATACGGGCTCTATGTCCATGGCTGTCACAAAAACATCGCGCATATGCTGCGGCAGGTGCTCCATTGTCTGCACAGACCCTTTCTGCGTTACAGCTTCCATCAGCTTTTCAGAATAGCACTGCTCGTCCTTGAGCGCCTGCTCAAAATAAGGATTCACTTCCACCAGACGCTCGCCGTCCATGACATGCCGCGCAAAGCTGAGCGCAAACAACGGTTCAACCCCGGAAGAGCATCCCGCAAGAATGGACAGGGTTCCGGTGGGGGCAATGGTCGTTATGGTGGCGTTGCGGTACGGTCCGAGGTCCCGCTGTCCGAACACTGACTCGGCGTAAGCCGGAAAGGGTCCGCGTTCCTTGGCAAGCTGTTTGGAGGCGGCACGGCCTTCCGCGCGGATGAATTCCATGACACGGCCGGCAAGCTTAACGGCATCCTGACTGTCGTAGGGAATGCGCAGCTGAAACAGCAGGTCGGCCCAGCCCATGACGCCCAGCCCGATTTTGCGGTTTCTGTGCACCGTTTCTGTTATGCGGTCCAGCGGATAGCGCGAAGCATCGATGACATTATCCAGAAAACGCACGGAAAGCCTGATAATACGCTTAAGCTCTGCCCAGTCTATGGAATCTGCCGTGCTGCCATGCCCCGCAAGGTACAGTCCGGCCAGATTGACGGAACCGAGATTGCAGGCCTCGTAAGGCAGCAGTGGCTGCTCCCCGCACGGGTTTGTGGACTCCATCTCGCCCTGTGCGGGCGTGGGGTTGTCACGGTTTATCCGGTCGATGAAAACAATGCCCGGATCCCCCGACTCCCACGCTTTCTGCACCAGTATCTCAAACACCTCACGGGCATTCAGGGTACCTTTGGCTTCGCCGGAGTGCGGCGCCATCAGGGGATATTCTTCACCTTTTTCCACCGCCTTCATAAAATCTTCGGTCAGCGCAACGGAAAGGTTGAAGTTATTGAATTCCCCTTCACGTTCCTTGGCGCGGATGAATTCCAGAATGTCCGGATGGTCCACACGCAGAATGCCCATATTGGCCCCGCGGCGTGTGCCTCCCTGTTTAATCTGCTCCGTGGCGGTATTGAAAATGCGTAAAAAAGAAAGCGGACCCGAGGCAACCCCGCCCGTGGACCCCACACGGCTGGCCGCCGGACGCAGGCGCGAGAATGAAAACCCTGTTCCGCCTCCTGATTTATGAATCATGGCGGCATGTTTCACGGCGTCAAAGATCTCTTCTATGGAATCACCCACCGGCAGCACAAAACAGGCCGCCAGCTGACCCAGATCAGTGCCCGCATTCATCAGCGTGGGAGAATTGGGTAAAAATTTCCACGATGTCATCAGGTCGTAAAATTCACGGGCCAGTTCGTCCGCCCTGCACGACGAATCAGGGTATTTACCCTCCTCCGCCGCGATGGCAGACGCCACACGCCAGAAAAGCCCCGTGGCATCTTCCAGCGGTTCTCCGTCAGGGCCTTTGCGGTAATAACGCTTCGAAAGCACGACCTCTGCATTCTGGTTGAGCACAACGGGCTGCAAGTCTTCCGGCTGTTTCATGTCATCCCTTTAACGTATCAAATCAATTGGTTATAGTTTTTCTCAACTTTTACTACCTGCTACGGAGCTTAGCATGCCCTGCCGGAAAAAGCCACTGCCGCATCACAATCTGCAGTTGTTGACACGGTGCGTGTCCGTACACTGCCGCCGCGGCACACCGCTGACCGCGCACAAAAAAACCGGCCGGAATTGCTCCGGCCGGTCTGTACCCGCAGTATGCCGCGGCTGCCGCTGTGAAGGAAGCAGCGCCGTTGTGCTGTTTAGTAGTGTCCGCCCATCATGCCGCCACCCATATGGTAGCCGCCGCCCCGATGAAACCCGCCGCGGTGACCGCGTCCGAAGCCGGACTTGAGCCCCACTTCCTTTTCAAGGCGCTGGGAAAGTTCAATGTGCAGGTTGCGCAGCTGAGTGCGCAGCTGGGCCACTTCACCGGCAGTCTTGCCCACTGCCGCGGGGTCTGTGGCCGGATTGTTGTACATGGCATTCAATTCTGCCTGCTTGGCAAACAGCTTGTCGCGCAGGGGGGTCATCTTGCCGTCGGCTTCGGCCACAATCTTGTCATACAGAGCCTGCTTGTCGGGTGTCAGCGAATCATATGCGGCCTGACCGCCGGGTCCGCTGCCGCCAAAGGGGCACACGGCCGCCCCGCCGCCGGAGCCCATGCCGCCGTATCCGCCGCGATGGCCGTATCCGTGTCCGTAAGGACCGGCAAAAGCCACTGCTGCCAGAGCAAAAATACCGAGGGCTGCTACTATGGTGATAATGGAACGGGTCTTCATAATGTCCTCCGGATTACCTTGTGCACCTTCTGGTGCGTTGCTTGCATTTGCTCATGATAGAGCAACAGGCGTGCCATACACGCACATGAAGCAATATCGCACAACAAACCGGCATGTTATGCACAGAAGCGGGACAACACAGTGAAAGTCAGTGTATAAAAAACATACACCTTTGAGAAAAAGCACTGTATAAAAAATAGACGCTGTACAAATATTGAACACGCAAGGTGACGGCAATGCACTTCAGAAAAAAACATTCCCTTCCCGGGCCGTTTGCCTCGCCGTGGCTGGTTATCGGCGCGGCGGTCATTCTGGGCGTGGTGGTTGTGGCGCTTTCAGTGCGCAACATCACCCGTTCGGAACAATACATGGCCAATATCCTGCTGGAAAAAGGCGGATCGCTTATCAAGGCATTTGAGGCCGGAGCACGAACGGGCATGCGCGGCAGCGCGTTCCGCCTGCAGGTGCTGCTGGAAGAAATGGCCGACCAGCCGGATATTGATTTCATTGCCCTGACAGACAGGGAAGGCAATATTGTGGCCCACAGCAACAACGAACAGGTAGGCAAACGGCTTTTCGGCGCCGAGGTGACCACCGACCTGCTGCGGCCTGACACACGCCCGAGGTGGAGCATTTTCGGGCAGGCCGGTAAACGATACTTTGTGGTCTACCGTGAATTTGCACCACTGCAGGGCCGCCATGCCCGCAGGGGACACATGATGCCGCACATGCGCAACCACGCGTGGGATAACTGGCAGCAGCCGGACGGCCCGCCGCCCATCATTTTTGTCGGGTTCGACGTTCAGCCGTTCGAGGACGCCCGCAGACAGGACAAACAGCACACCATGACCATGGCAGCCATAGTGCTGCTGTTGGGGGTTGCGGGTTTCATATCGCTTATCTGGGCACAGAATGTCCGCCGCGCACGCAAAGAGCTGGAAAGCACACAGGCCCTGTCGGATGAGATTGTTTCCAATCTCCCCGAAGGTCTGGTGGTGCTGGATGCCGCCGGAGATGTTTCTTTCATGAACAATGCGGCCCGCGCCATGCTGGGAGACGGTACCGCCGCTCACGATGCGCACGAAGCAGCCGCAGGCTGCCCGCCGCTGCCGCCGGTACTCATGCATGCCGTACGCCAGCTGGACACCCAGCACATACTGAGCGGCAGAGAAACGGTGCTTTCCGGCACCGGAGGCCCTGTCCCGGTCAGTGTTACCGGTGCGTGCATAACAGGCGAAGACGGTTCGCTGATGGGCAAACTGCTGCTGCTGCACGACCTGAGCGAAGTGCGCAGACTGGAAGAAGAAGTACGCAGGCGCGAAAAGCTGGCAGCCATAGGCAGTCTGGCTGCGGGGGTGGCTCACGAAATACGCAATCCGCTCAGCTCCATCAAAGGATATGCCACCTATTTCGGCACCCGCTTTGCCGAAGGCAGCGAAGACCGCGATGCCGCCCGGATCATGGTGCAGGAGGTGGACAGGCTCAACCGCGTCATTTCCGACCTTATCGGTCTGGCCCGCCCGTCGGACCTGTCTTTAAAGCCCAGCAGACCGGAATCGCTGGCAGAAAACGTACTCCGCCTTATCCGGCAGGATGCCGCGGGCAAAAACATAGACTTGCGGTTCGCCGCGGCGGACGACCTGCCGCAGGCAGTGCTCGACCCCGACAGAGTGACGCAGGCGCTGCTGAATGTCTGCCTTAACGCACTGGATGCCATGGAAAGCGGCGGCGTACTGACGCTGAGCGTTGACACCGACAGTACCTCTTCCGAAGGCCGCAGGCTGCTGCGGTTCAAGGTGCGTGACACGGGCTGCGGCATAACGCCCGAAACCCTGAGCACCATGTTTGACCCGTATTTCACCACCAAAAGTCAGGGAACGGGGCTCGGGCTGGCCATTGTGCACAAAATAGTGGAGGCCCACGGCGGCGAAATAGCCGTGCAGTCTTCCGTAGGCAGCGGAACGGAAATATCTCTCATTCTGCCGCTTGAACCGCAACGCAACGCGAACAGCTGACCCGGCGGCGCGTCAAAGGAACAGCCATGACAAACGCTCCTACCATATTGATAGTGGATGATGATCAGGCGCACAGAACCATGCTGCGCACCATGCTGCGCGGCTGGCAGTACTCGGCGGAAGAAGCCGACGACGGTTCCGTGGCCGTGAGCAAGGTGCAGGAGCGCGCATATGACGCCATCCTGATGGATATCCGCATGGCCCGCATGAGCGGCATAGAAGCCCTGCGGCATATCATGGCCCACAATCCGGCCATTCCCGTGCTTATCATGACGGCATATTCTTCGGTGAATACAGCGGTGGAAGCCCTGAAAATAGGTGCTTATGACTACCTGACAAAGCCGCTTGATTTCGACGAGCTGAAACTGACGCTGGAGCGCGCGCTTGATCACACGCGGCTGGCCTCGGAAAACAGAGAGCTGCGCAGCTCTCTGTCCGCGGGGCAGGCTGCCTCGCGCATTATCGGCCGCAGCGAGGCCGTGCGCCGGCTTACCGAGCTGGTGGCCACAGTGGCGCCCAGCGACGCCACGGTACTCATCACCGGAGAATCGGGCACAGGCAAAGAACTGGTGGCCAGAGCCATACACGAAGGAAGCAGCAGACGTGACAGACCGCTGGTAACCGTCAACTGCGCCGCCCTTACGGAATCGCTGCTGGAATCAGAACTGTTCGGCCACGAAAAAGGTGCTTTTACCGGTGCGGACAAAAAACGCGACGGGCGGTTTGTTCAGGCGGACGGCGGTACGTTGTTTCTGGATGAACTGGGCGAAATGTCTCTGGCACTGCAGGCAAAGCTGCTGCGTGCGCTGCAGCAGGGTGAAATCCAGAGGGTAGGCAGCGACAACCCGCTGAGAGTCGATGTACGCGTCATCGCCGCAACCAACCGCAATCTGACCGCAGAGGTGACCGCAGGCAGGTTCCGCGAAGACCTGTTTTACCGGCTCAACGTCATCGGCATAGCGGTACCGGCACTGCGGGAACGGCGCGACGACATCCCCCTGCTGGCCGGACACTTTCTGACCCGCTATGCCGAACGTAACCGCAAGATGCTCAAAGGATTCACCCCGCAGGCCATGAACTGTCTGGTCAACTATGACTGGCCGGGCAATGTGCGTGAACTGGAAAACGCCGTGGAGCGCGCCGTTATCATGAGCATGGGCGAATATGTCACCGGACGCGAACTGCCGCCGGACATTGCAGCGGCTGACGGCGAAACGGATATCACCGCAGCAGTGTCCGATACGGACACACCGCTGCCCGACACCGTCCATGACCCCTATGCGGGGCTCTCGCTGGAAAATCTGGAACGCCGCGCCATTGAGGCAACGCTGCGCGAATGTGCCGACAATAAAAGCGAAGCCGCCCGCCGGCTGGGCATCACCCGCGCAACACTGCACAACAAGCTGAAAAAATACGGCATGGAATAACCGGAAGACCGGAACCGGAACAAGACCTCCGGCGGGCAAGAGGCATGATTCCCCCTGCATCCCCCGTTGCGCATGTTCTGCCGCGGTCAGCTGACATCGAAGGGCTTACGGTTGCGGCTGCATGGCGGCAACCGCACGGCGCGTCGCGTTGCGGGCATCGCTGTGCCTTGCACGGGGCGCATTACAGTGGCGGAAGGTTCAGCCGCCCCCTGACGGGGTTTTCTTCAGGCTTCTCAGGCTTCTCAGGTTTCTCAGGCATCCGGCGGGCAAAATCCGCAAAATCAGGCAAACAGCGATTTATCTGATCCGATCAATGAAAGCGCCAGTTCCATTTCGCGTTCAAGGCGGTTTTGCACTGCGGAGCGCACGGCGTTGGTGGAGGAACCGAACTGCCTGCTGCGCAGGTCATAAACTGTGCGTATAAACCGCCCTTGAAATGCAGGATCGGTAAAAGAATCATCCTGTCCGGTTCTGCCCAGAGCCTGACGGAAAATGCGCGCTGCGCCTGTGGGCCCGTGCTGCACGGCGGTGCTCCACAGCACTTCGCCCAGAACACCGCTCATATGGTCGCGTTCAAGTACCGAGTTGCGGGTAACCTTTCGCAAAGCGGGAAGGAAATTGTTCTCCCGCACGAATCTGTTCTGCAATGATTCAAATCCTGCCGGATCAGCAGCGGCGATTTGCGCCCATACACGGGGCATTGCACCTTGCGTACCGCCGGTGTTGGCCGGCCCTGCGGCGTTGAGACGCTGCGCGTACTCGGGTGCTGCCCGCTGCAGAAAGCGGATAAAGGCATCCATGCTGCCCGCCCGCGAGGAAATCTGATATTTTCCGTAGGAGGTGCCGCCATGACGGTCGTAGCCGATGCTTGCCACGCCCTGCGTGCCGGACTCAAATTGCGCTGCCAGCCAGCCGGTAAGCGGTGCAGACTCCGCAACGCCGCCTGCGGCGTTCTTCCCGTCAGCAGGAGCAATCTTTCCGGCAGATTCGGGCGCAGCAGGTTCCTGCCGGAGCGCGCTCATGCCGTCCGGAGCTTCCGCGGCCTGCCGGTAGGCTGCAGCCGCACCGTTCCATGATATGCGGCCTCTTACTTCACCGGTTTCACTGCCCAGTCCCACGGCATCGGCTATGGCAGACCGCAACGAAGCCAGCCCTTCCACGGGCAGTGCCGCGGTACCGGCAGGTGCTCCGCCCGATGCCAGACCGGCCAGACCGGACGGGCCGGAGAGCACTCTGGTAAGGGTGGCCAGCGCTCTGGTATTCAGTAGATTCATGCTGCCCAGCATGGCGCCTTCAAGCGGAGATTCTTCTTTGCCGTCACCTTTGCCCAGCCCCAGAACATCATCAAGCAGCTTCTGACCGTTGCGTGACAGGGCGCTGCCGCCCAGCAGCTCCCCGAAGCGTCCGGTGCCGGAACCTGCAGCGGCGGCCTGCTGTGCAGGCAGTGTACGGCCGGTAACGGGCGTACGCAGAACCCTGTCCGCCCTCTGCAGGCTTATGGTGCTGAAAGGATCGTATGCCATGGTGCCTCCTCGCTCGGGGCAGTACCCCGCAGCAGGACTAGCAACCATAGTGCCGATATTTCATACCCTCTTTTTTCCGGCATGTTACCCTTGCAAAAAAACATGGACAGCAACCGGAACATGCAGGGCCGACGATTCTCCGACACGGCCGTACGGTTATGAAGATGCGGGCCGGTAGTAGCCTTTTGCCTCAGGCAGCAGCTGGCGGATGGCCTTTATGCGGTTTTCATCAGCAGGGTGGGTAGAAAGGAACTCCGGCGGTTTTTTGCCGCCCTTGGCAGCCATGTTCTGCCAGAAAGTCAGCGCGGCTTCCGGGTTGTACCCCGCCTTGGCCATAAGAATAAGACCTATCCGGTCGGCCTCGTATTCGTGGGTGCGGCTGTAGGGCAGCAGTATGCCCACGCCCACACCTATACCATACGCCGCCACCGCGGCCTGCGCCACCTCAGGCGATGTCTGGGAGCCCACGGCGATGGCCGTCCCCAGCTGCCCCAGCTGCGCCACAACCTGTGTGGAATACCGCTCCGCCCCGTGCCGCGCGATGGCGTGGCCCACTTCGTGACCGATAACAGCGGCCAGCTGCGCATCGTCTTTGGCGGCTTCAAACAGCCCTGTATACACAAATATTTTTCCGCCCGGCAGGCAGAAGGCGTTGGGTACGTCTTTTTTGACGGTATGAAATTCCCATTTATATTCAGGGTGTCCGGCCACGGCCGCTATGCGGCGTCCCACGCGGGTCACGGCACGGGCATAGTCGCTTGTGGTATCAATCTGCTCCGACTTAATCACTTTCTGCGCTTCAGAGGCCCCCAGCGCCATTTCCTGCTGCGAATCCATCATGATAAACTGGTTGCGGCCGGTATACGGCGCCTTGGCACAGGCAGAGACAACCAGTACCGCCACTGTCAGTGCGGCAAAAAGCCATTTTTTCATATTTCTGCGCATAATCCCGTCCTTACTGGCTTCCTGCCCGCCGCGGACTGCCCTCAGCGGGCAAAGCGCGGCACGTCAAACTTGACGCTGTTGGCATTTGTCGTATCTTCCCCTACCTGAAAGCATGTGACAGCCCGACGGCCGCACAGGCTTTATACACCAAGCACCCGAAAGGCCGCAACGCGCTCCGTCCGCGGAACCGCCTGCGAACAAGGACAACTCATGGGCAAAGACCTCATCATCGTCGAGTCTCCCGCCAAGGTGAAGACTATCAAAAAGTTTCTGGGCAACAAATATATGGTCCAGGCCAGTGTGGGACATATCCGCGACCTGCCGACCAAGGAGCTCGGCGTGGACGAGGAAAACGACTTTTCTCCTGACTATCAGGTAATTCAGGGAAAACAAAAGGTTGTTTCCGCCCTTCGCGAAGCTGCGGCAAAAGCTGATAATGTATTTCTGGCGCCCGACCCCGACCGCGAGGGCGAGGCCATTGCCTGGCATGTTGCTGAAATAATTGCCAAGGAAAACAAAAACATCAGCCGTATCCAGTTTAACGAGATTACCGCCCGCGCCGTGCGCGAAGCGCTGGAAAACCCGCGCGAGCTGAACCGGAGTCTGTTTGACGCACAACAGGCACGCCGCGTGCTCGACAGACTGGTCGGTTACAAAATTTCGCCCATTCTGTGGAACAAAATAAAACGCGGCATCTCTGCCGGCAGGGTGCAGTCGGTGGCGCTGCGGCTGATTGTAGACCGCGAACGCGAACGCTATGCATTCACATCGGAAGAATACTGGGTTTTCCGGGCCAATCTGGCCGCGGAAACGCCCCCGCCCTTCAAGGCGGAACTTTTCAAGGTGGATGACAAAAAACCCGCCATTGCCAGCGCGGAGCAGGCGCAGGAACTGGAAAAGTCCATTGAGGGCAAAGCGTTCATCGTGGATTCGGTGCAGGAGAAAGAACGCTCACGCAAACCGCAGCCGCCGTTCATCACCTCCACCCTGCAGCAGCTGGCCAGCCAGCGGCTCGGTTTTTCCGCCAAGCGCACCATGTCGGTGGCGCAGCGGCTGTATGAAGGCCTTGATCTGGGCGACATGGGCACCACGGCGCTCATCACCTATATGCGTACCGACTCCGTCCGCATTTCGGATGAAGCCCGCGACAGCGCGCGCGAGCTTATCGCCTCGCTGTACGGCAAAGAATACTGCCCCGCCAAGGCGCCCGTATACAAAACCAAAGGCTCGGCACAGGACGCGCACGAAGCCATCCGCCCTGTTGACGTAACGCTGACTCCGGACAAAATAAAAGGTCTGGTGGCACCGGAACAGTACAGCCTGTACCGCCTTATCTGGTCGCGGTTCATGGCCTCGCAGATGGCGCCTGCCCGCTTCCACGACACCACGGTGCTTATCGGATGCGGCGGCACGCAGTGGCGCGTAAAAGGCGAACGGCTGCTTTTTCCGGGGTATATGGCCGCCGCGCCTGCTTCGGCCAAAGAAGCCAATGTGGAGCTGCCCCCCATGCAGCAGGGGCAGAAGCTGGAACTGACCCTGCTGGAAAAAGAGCAGAAGTTCACACAGCCTCCCGCCCGCTATTCCGAAGCCTCTCTGGTGCGGGAGATGGAAGAAAAAGGCATCGGCCGTCCCTCAACGTATGCCAGCATCATTTCCACCATTGTAGACCGCGACTACACCCGTCTGGAAGAGAAGCACTTTGTGCCCACCGATCTCGGCTTTGTGGTGTGTGACATGCTTACCAACCACTTCGGCACGCTGATGGATATCGGCTTTACCGCGCAGATGGAAAATTCGCTGGATAAAGTGGCCGAAGGCGACCTTGACTGGGTGGCACTGATGAAGGACTTCACCAGCGACTTCAACCCTACGCTGGCATCCGCCGCCAAAGAGATGAAAACCGTGAAGGCGGGGCTGGAAACGGACATCGTGTGCTCTGAATGCGGCAAACCCATGGCCATCAAGTTCGGCAAGGCCGGCCCCTTTCTGGCATGCACCGGCTACCCCGACTGCAAAAACACCAGTAACTTCACGCGTGATGAAAGCGGAACAATACAGCTGGTTGAACGTGAGCAGGAAGAACTGAAACCCGTCGGCACCTGCCCCGAATGCGGCAAAGACCTTGTGGTCAAACAGGCACGCACGGGCAGCAGATTCATCGCCTGTACGGGCTATCCCGACTGCAAGCATACCGAACCGTTTTCCACCGGCGTTCCCTGCCCCAATGACGGCTGCGACGGCCAGCTGGTGGAAAAAAGCTCGCGCCGCGGCAAGATATTCTATTCCTGCAACCGGTACCCCCAGTGTGACTATGCCACATGGAACTGGCCTGTGGCCGAAGCCTGCCCGCAGTGCGATTCCAAAATTCTGACTATCAAGTCCACCAAGGCAAGAGGCAAACATATTGCCTGCCCTGCCTGCAAGTACACGCGGGCGCTGGAAGACGAAGAATAGCATGACGCGGGGCTTAACGGCCCCGCGTTTTTTTTGTGGATTTATGCTAGGGGCGGCTTCAGCCCGTCAGATATTCTGCAACCGGTATGCGGCGTTTTTGTATTACAGAACGCTTGCATAATGTTATACAAAGAACAGGCTCCGGCAGAGAAAAGAAACCGGCAGATAACCGAGCGCGGCAGGCGCAGAGCCGTGTCTGCGGCCTGTCCGGCCCGTATTCCGCGTCTGCCGCCATCCGGCATGCATGGCTGTGTCTGCTCCGCGGCTGGCATTACCGAAAATAAAACCCCGTCCGGAAAGGACGGGGTTTGTCTTTACGCGTAACCGCCGCCCCGGAGAGGCAGACGGTGCACCGGCTACAGGACCGGCAGATACCGCTTAAGCTCAAACTCGGAAACATGGGTACGGTAGGCATCCCATTCAATGAGCTTGTTGCCCACAAGATTCTGGTGCGTATGTTCGCCCAGCACTTCTTTCATCAGGGCGCTGTCCCGCAGGGCCACCGCGGCCTCGTACAGCGAACCGGGCAGCGAATCAATGCCCTTGGCGCTCAGGTCTTCGGCCTCCATGGCAAAGATATTCTCTTCCACCGCGCGCGGCACCTCGTACCCTTTTTCTATGCCTTCCAGACCTGCGCCCAGCATGGCGGCAAAGGCAAGGTACGGGTTGCAGGCGGGGTCGGGGTTGCGCAGCTCGATACGGGTTGCCGCTTCCTTTCCGGGTTTGTACATGGGCACACGGATAAGCGACGAACGGTTGCGCTGCGCCCACGCGATATACACCGGGGCCTCATATCCGGGCACGAGCCGCTTGTATGAGTTCACCCACTGGTTAGTGATGCAGGTAATCTCACTGGCATGGGTCAGCAGACCGGCGATGTAATGGCGGGCTTCGGCCGACAGGTGATGCGGGTCGTTGGCATCAAAGAAAGCGTTTTTACCGTTCTTGAAAAGAGACTGGTGCACATGCATGCCCGAGCCGTTTTCGCCGAAAATGGGCTTGGGCATAAACGTGGCGTACACGCCGTGTTTACGGGCAATCTCTTTGACCACAACCTTGTAGGTCATGGCTATATCAGCCATTTTCAGGGCTTCGTTGTACCGCAGGTCTATTTCGTGCTGCGAAGGAGCCACCTCATGATGGCTGTATTCCACATCTATGCCCATTTTCTGCAGGGCAAAAATAATGTCACGGCGCACTTCATTGCCCAGATCCAGCGGGGGCGCGTCAAAGTACCCTCCGGAATCAAGAGGTCTGGGGCATGTGGAGTCAGCGAAAAGGAAAAATTCCAGTTCCGGGCCTACATAATAGGTGTACCCCTTCTGTGCGGCCTTATCCACCAGCCTGCGCAGCACATATCTGGGGTCGCCTTCGTAGGGGTTGCCGTCGGGCGTGCGGATATCGCAGAACATGCGGGCCACGGGGCGGTCCATGGGACGCCACGAGCATATCTGAAAGCTTGAAGCGTCAGGAAACGCGATCATGTCGCTTTCTTCAATGCGGGTGAACCCGAGAATTGAGGAGCCGTCAAACCCCATTCCTTCTTCAAAGGCTGCTTCCAGTTCGTCAGGGGTTACCTGAAAACTTTTGAGGTTGCCCAGAATATCCACAAACCAGAACTGCACAAAGCTGACATTGTAGTCCTTCACGGCTCTGATGACATCATCGCCGTTTTTGCAGTTGAAGACGGGATAGTTTGTACTCATACGCTATTTCCTCTCGGTGGTTGGTTGCGGTGCATGAGACAAGGCGCCGCTGAGGAGGCAGACACGACGTTCCGCCCCGCAAGCGGACGGGCATGGCGGCTGATGAACCTGTACGGAACGTCATATCACATTTTTGCAAAACTAGCCATGAGACAAAACGGATTCAACGCAGAATTGCTTCCGTCATGCTCCTGATTCCGCTTGATAGCTTCTGGCGCAGAAAAAGGAAAGGCCCGCTGACGCGGGCCTTTACAGTGTCGGAAAAACAGGCGTCTGCCTATTTGATAAACAGCATTTCCTGATAGCTGGGCAGCGGCCACAGATCGTCAGCCACAATGTTTTCCAGCTGGTCGGCATAGCTGCGCACCTTTTCCATGGCGGGCAGCACTTTTTCGCGCATGAAAGCAGCCTCTTCAATCTCGGATTCAAAATGACTGTTCACAAGCGCATCCAGAGCGTCGGTATTCTGCTGCAGGCCGCGCAGCTTTTCGGTCAGGTCCGACAGCGTATGCGTCACAAAGTCCATGCCGATGGCCTTCATGTTTGCGCAGGTGGCTGCCAGTTCGCTCTGATAGCGCACTGCCGCGGGGAATATCTGGGTGCGGGCCATTTTCACCACCAGCGCGGCTTCGGTGTGAATGGTGCGGCAGTACTGCTCAAGGTAGATGCTCTGGCGGCTTTCCAGCTCGCGGCGAGAGAATACACCGTACTTTTCAAACAGTTCCACAACCTCTGGTGCGGTCAGCACGGGCAAAGCCTGCACCGAAGTGGGCAGATTTCTGAGGCCGCGGCGTTCCGCTTCCTTGTGCCATTCGTCAGAGTAGCCGTCACCGTTGAAAATAACGGCTTCATGCTCGGTGATGATATCGCGCAGCAGGCACTGCACGGCTTCGGGCAGCTTGCTCTGGTCGCCGCCGGTGGTTTTTTCCAGCTCGGTGGCAATGTAGTCCAGCGATTCTGCAAGCATGGTGTTCAAAGCCACCTGCGGACCGGCAATGGACATGTTGGACCCCACGGCACGGAACTCGAACCGGTTGCCCGTAAAGGCGAAGGGGCTTGTGCGGTTACGGTCGCCCGCATCCATGGGCAGGGGCGGCAGCGTATCCACACCCACCTGCAGCATGCCGCGTTTTTTGCACGACTTGGCACCGCCGTTCTTTATCTGTTCAAACACATCGGTCAGCTGTTCGCCCAGATACACGGACATGATGGCGGGCGGTGCTTCATTGGCGCCCAGACGATGGTCGTTGCTGGCAGATGCCACAACGGCGCGCATAAGATGACCGTACTTGTGCACGGAGCGGATCATGGCAGCGCAGAAAACAAGGAACTGGGCATTTTCGTGCGGGGTATCGCCGGGGTCAAACAGGCTGCCCAGTTTGCTGTTGCCAAGAGAATAGTTGACGTGCTTGCCCGATCCGTTGATGCCCGCAAAGGGTTTTTCGTGCAGCAGGCAGGCCATGCCGTAGCGCTTGGCAATGCTTTTAAGCGACGTCATGATTATCTGGTTGTGGTCGGTGGCAAGGTTGGACACCTCGAACACGGGGGCTATTTCGAACTGTGCGGGGGCCACTTCATTGTGGCGGGTTTTCACCGGCACGCCCAGTTTGTACAGCTCGTGCTCCACTTCCAGCATAAAGGCCAGCACCCGCCGCGGCACCGTGCCGAAATAATGGTCTTCGAATTCCTGCCCCTTGGCCGGTTTTGCCCCCAGCAGGGTACGGCCTGCAAGCTGCAGGTCGGGACGCGCAAAAAAGAAGTTGCGGTCGATCAGAAAATATTCCTGCTCGGCACCGGCGTAGGAAACCACCCTGTCGCCCGTATCAGTGCCGAAAAGGCGCAGCACGCGGCGCGCCTGCGTGTTCAGGGCCTGACTGGCGCGCAGCAGCGGAGTCTTTTTATCCAGCGCCTCGCCCGTCCACGAAACAAACGCCGTGGGAATGCACAGAAACGTTCCGTTGGGGTTTTCAATGATGTACGCGGGGTTGGTCACATCCCATGCGGTGTAGCCGCGGGCCTCGAAAGTGGCGCGCAGTCCCCCGCTGGGAAAGCTGGAAGCGTCCGGTTCGCCCTGAATGAGCTGGCTGCCGCTGAATTCCGCCAGCACGTTACCGTTGCCGTCAGGGGTAAGAAAGCCGTCATGCTTTTCAGCCGTCAGCCCGTTGAGCGGATAGAAAACATGCGTGTAGTGCGTGGCACCCTTGGACATGGCCCAGTCCTTCATGGCGGTGGCCACCACATCCGCCACCGAAGGATCCAGCTTTTCGCCCTGCTCGATGGTGCGCATGAGCGACTTGTACACCTTTTTGGGCAGACGCTCGCGCATGACTTTATCATTAAATACATTCGAGCCGAACAGTTCCGTGGGCGTCGAGTCCGCAAAGCTGAATGCCGGCGTTCCGGCCTTGTAGTTGGTAACTGCCGCAATCGCGTTCAGTCTTGCCTGATGTCCGCTCATTCTGCTGCTCCTTACTAGGGTCTTGAACATTGCATGGATGTGGGGCGGGTTGATCCGCAAAAAACCTGTGTACCACATTGCAGAGTCGGTGCCAACAAACCCGGAAGTAACTATTACAGCATGTTATGAAAAATGCCTGTTTTTTGTTTAAATTAATTTTTACATAAATGTTTAAAAATAGCATTACGAAAACATCTTAGTTAACTTTTTTGTCAAAATAGCGACTTTCTGCACATAACCCCCTCCGCCGTGCCGCGCGCACGCTGTGATGCCGCACTCTTGACCGCAACCACCAATCCGCCTATCCCTTCGCAAGAAGCAGCAGCCGCGCACAGACAGGCCGCCCATTGTTCTACCAGCCACGCGAAGGAGACTCTTTTATGAAACGTACGCAGATACTCGACGCCCTCAACGCATCCGCCCCCTGCGACGATATCCGCATCTGCGGATGGGTGCGCACCCGCCGTGATGCCAAAGGCTTTTCCTTTCTCGAACTCAACGACGGGTCGTGCCTGACCAATATACAGGTTATCGTCGATGAAGAGACCGATGCCTACCGTTCGGTGGGAGAAGCCACCACGGGCGCTTCGGTGGACATCCGCGGGCAGCTGGTGGAATCGCCGGGCAAAGGGCAGAAATGGGAAGTGCGCGCCGCAACCATGACGCTGCTGGGCAAAGCCGACCCCGAAACTTTTCCGCTGCAGAAAAAACGCCATTCCGACGAATACCTGCGCACCATCGCGCATCTGCGTCCGCGCACCAACAAATTCGGCGCCGCGTTCCGCATCCGCGCGGAAGCAAGCTACGCGGTGCACTCATTTTTCCGCGAAAACGGCTTTTTCAACGTGCACACGCCCATTCTCACCGGTTCGGACTGTGAAGGCGCCGGAGAAATGTTCCGGGTGACCACCCTGCCCGCGGTGGGCGCATCGGCACCCGCAGAAGGTTCGGTGTTTGACGGGGACTTTTTCGGCAAGGAATGCAGCCTGACCGTTTCCGGTCAGCTGGAAGCTGAAATAATGGCACAGAGTCTCGGCAAGGTTTACACCTTCGGTCCCACTTTCCGCGCCGAAAATTCCAACACACCGCGCCATGCCGCCGAATTCTGGATGGTCGAGCCGGAAATGGCCTTTGCCGACCTTGAAGACGACATGCAGCTGGCAGAAGACATGGTCAAGTATGTAATCAGCCATGTGATGAAGCATTGCGCAGCTGACCTGGACCTGTTCTGCAAGTTTGTGGATAAAGAGCTTTCCGCGCGGCTTGAAAACATTCTCGCCCACCCCTTTGCCCGCGTCAGCTACACGGAAGCCATCGAAATCCTGAAAGCCAGCGGCAGAAAATTTGAATACCCCGCGGAGTGGGGCGCAGATCTGCAGACCGAACATGAGCGCTATCTGGCCGAAGAACACTTTAAAAAGCCTGTGGCTGTCTATGACTACCCCAAAGAAATCAAGGCTTTTTACATGCGTCTGAATGATAACGGCAAAACCGTGGCCGCCATGGACCTGCTGGTGCCGCGCATCGGCGAACTGGTTGGCGGTTCGCAGCGCGAAGAGCGGCTGGACGTGCTGGAAGCCCGCATAAAAGAACTGGGCCAGAATCCTGATGATTACTGGTGGTACCTGGAACTGCGCAAATTCGGCACCGCTCCCCACGCCGGCTTCGGCATGGGGTTTGAGCGTCTGCTCATGCTGCTTACCGGCATCGGCAACATCCGCGACGTCATTCCCTTTCCCCGTACGCCGCGGCATCTGGAATTTTAGCCTCTCCGGCAGCCCGTACATAAAAAAAGCTCTGCATCTGCAGAGCTTTTTTTGTGCGTACTCCCTGAATTTCCGGAATCCGTTGCCATAGCCCTACAGACGTTATATGCTGTATGCCAGTCTGTCGTACTGAAAGGAGGCGCACTATGGAAATCAAACGGATACTGCTCCCTGTGGACGGTTCGAAAAGCTCTCTGACCGCTGCCGGAGAAGCGGCCAGCCTCGCCAATATATTCACGGCCGACGTGCTGCTTGTGCACTGCAACGAAGTGTTCCCCAATCTTAAGCAGCACCTTGACTATGCCCGCGAAGTGGCAAAGCTTTCCAACGAAATCCTCGGTCCGGCACGCGATATTCTGCAGGACCATAACATCCGGTATGTTGAACGCGTGGTGGATGGTTCTCCAGCAGAAGAAATCGCCGAACTGGCCCGCAGGGAAAAATGTGATCTCATCGTCATGAGTTCGCGCGGACGCACCGTGCTGGAAGGGCTGCTGCTGGGCAGCGTCACACAGCGCGTGCTCAAGCTGGCCCCCTGCAGGGTGCTTGTCATACCCGCAGGCTCATAGCCGCACCTGTCTGCGCCGGTATTTACGCAGGGCCTGCCACCGCAGGCCCTGTCGCATAAGCAGGCCGCAAAAAAACGTTAAACAGGATAATCAGGCAGATTCGCGCATGCAGCGTGCATAGTGCAGCAGGTCCTGCGCCATAAACTGTATGCTGTGATAAAAAGCAAAAAACTGCAGCAGCTTCTGCAGATAAAAGCGGCGGGTGGCGCCTTCGCTGCGCAGTGCGGCAAGCCGTGTTTCACACGCCTGCAACGCACTCTCCAGATGCTCCGTACAGGGCACCTCACCGGCGCCGATGGCTTTCATGCCTTCCATGGTGGCTTCTGCCAGTGTGCGCAGCTCGTGCTTCATAATCACGTCATACCCCTCGCCCTGCGTGTTATTAAGGGCGTGCAGCATGGCGCGCAGGTGAGCCGCACACTTGGCCAGCGTATCTACCTTCAGCGAAAGCAGCCGGACATCGTCGTGGTACAGAATCCGCTCGTGGCTGGCCACCTTGCGGTACAGGGTCTTGTCTTCCAGCACTCCGGCATTGAAGCCGTCCAGCATGCCGGCATCCAGTTCTTTCTGCGAATCAATGAATGCCTCCATCATCAGCTGGTACAGACGGGCACCTTCGGCAAACTGCGCACGCAGACGCTGGCGCAGCACTTCGCCCACCCGCTGGGGCCACAACGTGACGGAAACAAGAAACGCACACCCTACCCCCACGGTGATTTCCAGCACACGAAACAAACCGAACATGACAGGCTGCGGCTGCCCGTAACTGGCCAGCACCACGATGCATACCGTGATGGCAGCCATACGGTACCGGGCATTGTACCGGGTCATGTATGCGCAGAACGCCACAGAAACAAAAAGCGACAGCAGATGCATGGGCAGCGTATCGGGAAACGCCAGAATGGCAAAAACCCCGATGACGGCCCCCACAGCGGTCCCCGTAAACCGGTACCACCCCATCTGCAATGAATCCGCCACGTTCATCTGCATGACGATAACGGCTGATATGGCGGCCCAGTACCCGAACTTGAAGCCGAAATACTCTGCCAGCCAGTAGGAAAGCACCGCCGCAAGGCCGGTTTTGAAACCGTGGCGCACATGCGCAGTGCCTGATGTGGGATCGTGATATGCCATATATAACCTGAGTAAACCGCGACGGCGCTGCCCGCAGCTAGTCGCGCGCCAGAATATCCTTGTCTATGATGGGCCGGTCCCATACGCAGTTGATAATAGCACGTTTGATAAAACGCTCCAGCGGCAGCGAATCATCATACTGGTCGCAGGTTTTGGTAAACGCCTCGACCTTCTGCGCGTCGTTGAACCGTCCGGGGTGCTTTTCCTCGATGGCCCGCATAACTGCACGCAGCAGGTCAATATCCTCTTTGTCGGGAAATACAAGATGTTCTCCGCTCATTTTTTTCATCCTCAAAAATCTTGTTATATCAATAAGACAGACACACAACAGCGTCTTTACTGCCTGCACAGTGCCAGCAGTGTTTCCCTGTTTTTCTCTTTGTTCAAAAAGTCATAGCGCAGCACCCGCCAGCCGTCCCACGGCAGCGCGGCGCAGAAATCGTGTACCGCTGCGGCTTCTGCACTGCCGCCCGCATGACCTGTATACAGATGCAGCGTCACAAGCCCTCCCGCACGCAGCAGCGGCATAACCGCCCTGAGTGCCGCCTCGGTGGTGTGCCAGGTGGTGACCACCTGCTTGTCGCTGCCGGGCAGATACCCCAGATTGAACATGGCGCAGGCCAGATTTTCAGTACCGGCAGGCAGCAGCCTGCCTGCCGCTTCATGTCCGGCATGAAACAGCGTCACCTGCCTTTCCGCACCGTGCCGCTGCAGACGCCTGGCCGTATTTTCCAGTGCCTGCGCCTGCACGTCAAATCCGTACACCCGCCCCTGCGGTCCCACAAGACCTGCCAGAAACAAGGTGTCGTGACCGTTACCCGCGGTGGCGTCCACAACGGTATCTGCGCTGCGCACAACCTGACGCACAAGTCCGTGCGTAAATTCCAGTATGGAGGGGATGCCCCCATCAGGCGTTCTGCTCATCTGATCCCCCTGCAGGCATTGCACATGTGCATCATGCTGCACAAAAAGCTGCACGGTGCTGTCCGCTTATGCACAACACCTTGCACCTGAAGACCGCCTCTCATTTGTAACACCCCGGAATAACAGAAATGAACATTTTGGCACGCCCTGTGCTTTATGGTCTGCATAGGTGAGGTTATGAATATGTACACTGTCCCGACACAACCTGCTGCAACCTGCAGACCCGTTCCTCCTTCCGGGTCATCGTTTATCGCCGGAGCCCTGCGTGCCCTCTCCGCCCAAGAGCGGCAGCGTGTCTACCAGACCATGAACTGGTGGAAGGCCACGGCACCCCATACAGCGGGACAGCTGCAAGACTCCCCCTGTTCTTCCCTTACCTGATGACTCCCTTTGCCCGGCCGGAAGATACTCCGGCAACTCCAAAGGCCCCTTACGGGGCCTTTCGGCGTTTCAGTCAGGCTTTCCCGATGACTTCCAGCGGGTCCTGCGCGCTGGTCTGTGCAAAAAACAGCGTGCGGTCAAAGGGGCCGAACTCTCCTTTTTCCGCCACCAGTGTAAAATATTCCACCCGCGCATACCGGCGCAGACGCTCTTCGGTGATGCCGTTGGCCCTGTAATATTCCTCACGGCGCACCGGACGGTTAGACTCGGTCAGGTCATACACGGCTTCGGGTGTTTCCGCCCAGGCGTGCAGCACCCACTGCCCGTCGCGCCTTACCCACCCATGTACCACACCGAACTCTTCCACTTCGCTGGCCACTTCCATGGCTGCATCAAAACACAACGGTCTGTACGGCATTCCGTGCTCCTTATTCAGACGGGGACATGCCGCGCAACGCCAGCGCGGCCGCGCCCATGGCGTTGCCCACTTCATACAGTTCGGGAAAAACAGCCCGGGTTCCCAGCCGCGCGGCCACCCCGGGCACCAGATACCGTGCAGCCGCGCCAATGCCCACCACGGGCACCGCAAGCCGTACGGAAACATCAAGCAGAGAAAAAGACTGACGCCGTGTCAGAAATCCCGCAAAATTCGCCCCGACCTCTCGGCGGGCCACATGCTGCAGTATGGCCTCCTCAATACGGGCTTCAGCCCGCTCAAGAACATTACGGCTGAAGGTCACAGCATCTTCACCCCGCAACGCCGCCAGCGCCCGCGCCATCCGCAGCGATGCGCCGGCATCTCCCAGCTGCAGGGCACCGGTCACATGCAGTGCGTCCGTGGGCGTAAATCCGCACTCAAAAATTTTCTGCCCGCGGGCCAGCCGCATCATGCGGCCGTTATAGGTGACCTCGGCCATGGACAACGCGGCCAGCAGTTCTGCCAGCGGCATGACGCGCCGTGCGCACAGCAGCTGCAGCAGCGCATCGCCGGAGCAGGCATCGCCTTCCAGACCGGCACCGGCACAGACACAGCGCCCGCCCAGCCCCGGACCTGCCCACAAGGCAGGGTCGGGCAATTCCACCCCCCAGGCGGCGGCCATGCATACGGGCACCACCCGCGCAGGTCCGAGAGACAGTGTTCCCACGGGGTCCAGTTCCACCAGACTGTCGCCCCCCACAGCCACGGTAAACATCTCCACGGCATCTACGTGCGTCTGCCATTCGCCCACCAGCATGCCGCCGGTATCAATAACCGGCCGCCCCTCGTGCACAATGGTCATATCAGTGGTTGTTCCGCCCACATCAACCACCAGCACGTCCTGCGGCTGCTGCCCCGCATAGTCGCAGCACGCCGTGGCCGCGTATTGCGCACCGAAGCATGCCGTGGCCGCGGGCCCGCTGGCCACTGTGCTGGCCGCACTGCGCACCGCCTGTTCCATGCCCATGGTCGAAGCGTCGCCGCGCACCACCTGCACCGTTCCCCTGATGCCCTGCTCGTCCAGAGCCTTGCGCACACCGGCCAGAAACTGTTCCATCACCGGCAGCAAGCGGGCATTCAGCACCGCCGTGGTGGCCCGTTCACGCATTCCCGCCTGCATGCTCACCTCGTGCGAACAGAACACGGGCAGACCGCTGGTCAGCCGGATGGCCTCTGCCGCCACCAGCTCATGAGCCGGATTGGCGTAACTGTGCAGCGAGCACACCGCATATGCATCCACCCTGCCATGCAGGTCTTTCAGGTGATCCAGCAAAAATTCCAACCCCAGCGGTTCAGCTTCGGTACCGTCCTGTCTGTGGCCGCCGGGCACATAACGGGCGGCAGCGGCAGGAACCTCCATACGCTGGTTGAAACCGATGACGATCAGCCCCACATCCACGCCTTTGTTTTCCAGCAGGGCGTTGGTGGCCAGCGTGGTGGAAACCGCCGTGCTGCGGACATCAGCCGGATTGATGCCTGCCTTCAGCAGCACATCACCTATGGCTGCAGCAACCCCCGTACTGGGCTGATAGTGTGTTGTGGGCCTCTTGGCACGCGCCACGGCGTGCCCTCCGGCTATGTCCACCACCACGGCATCGGTGTATGTGCCGCCGGCATCCACTCCGATGACAAACCCGCCGTCAGGGGCTGCCGTCCGGTTCTGCTCTGTAAAGTCACTCATGATTCCCGCTCCGTCTTCTGCTGTCCGCCGATGGTTCCGGACGGCTGTGATACCGCCCGTTGCCTTGGTTTGGCAATGGCTGAACCGTCAGGCATAGACATTGACTATGACACGCGCAGCGTTTCATCGGAACAAACTATTTGCCCGCTGCCGGAACCTCCTGCACACGAAAGAGACCCGCCCCCTTACACACAGGGCTCACCGCAACTTCAGCATCGGAGGAACAATGAGCAACCCGGCATACACAGCAATGTGGGAAAAACTCAATCTCGACATTCCCGCTCATGACGGACTTCTGGAAGTACTGGGCAAATTTTACGGCGATATCTACATGTCGCAGCAGGGCCGCCTGCAGGGCATGGAATATCTGGATTTTGTACTTTCAGAAGTACACGGTCTGCGCATACAGGAACTGCAGCAGGCTAAAGAGCAGGGCAAGAAGATCATCGGCACGTTCTGTGTCTTTGTTCCCGAAGAAATCACACTGGCTGCCGGTGCCGTGCATGTGGGGCTGTGCTCCGGTGCCGATGCAGGAACCGAAGAAGCGGAAAAGCTCGTTCCCCGCAATACCTGCGCCCTTATCAAATCCTTCATCGGTTTCAAACTGGCACGCCTGTGTCCGTTTACCGAATCCTGTGATCTGGTGGTGGGAGAAACCACCTGCGACGGCAAGAAAAAAGCTTATGAAGCCTTTGCAGAACATGTTCCCATGCATGTGATGGAGGTACCCAACACAAAAAGCGATGCCGCGCGCGATCTTTTTAAAACCGAAGTGCTGCGCTACATGCAGGCGTTGCAACAGCTCACCGGCACGGCCATAACTCCGCAGGCGCTTGCCTCGGGCATCCGCACCGTCAACGCCAAACGCCGGGCACTGCAGCGTCTTTCCGCCCTGCGCAGCGCCGATCCCGCCCCCATATCCGGACGGGACGCCCTGCTTATCAATCAGGTTTCATTCTACGACGACCCGGAACGCTTCACCCGCTCCATAAACACGCTGTGCGACCAGATGGAAGAACGCATAGCGCGCAAGGAAGGCATAGCCCCCGCAGGCACACCGCGTCTGCTGCTTTCAGGATGCCCCATGGCCGTCCCCAACTGGAAACTGCCTTACATCATGGAAAGCTCCGGCGCCGTGATAGTGGGAGAAGAGTCCTGCATCGGCACGCGCAACACACGCGACCTTGTGGATGAATCGCAGGAGACCCTTGACGGAATGATAGACGCGCTGGTGGACAGATATATGAAAATCGACTGCGCCTGCTTTACCCCCAACACGGAACGGCTGCACAATGTCACCGCCATGGCGCAGGAACTGAAAGCGGACGGCATAGTGCACTATGCCCTCAAGTTCTGTCAGCCCTATGCGCACGAAGCCTTTAAAATTGAAAAAGCAGCCCGCGAGAAAGACATCCCCGTACTCAGTGTGGAAACCGACTACTCCATGGAAGACGCGGAACAGCTGAAAACCCGCGTTGAAGCTTTTGTGGAAATGGTGCGCGGATAAATGCTCACAGCCGGCATAGACATAGGGTCGCGCTCCATCGAACTGGTGGTCCAAAAGGACGGTACAACCGTACACAGTGCACGCTCTGACACGACCTTTGACCCCAGAACACAGGTGCGGGCGGTCATGCAGGGGTGGCGCCCGGATATTCTGGTGGCCACGGGCTACGGCAGAGCACTTGTGGAGCAGATGGATATGGCCGGCCGGGTGGAAACCGTAACGGAAATCAAGGCGCACGCTCTGGGTGCCGCGTCGTGCTTTCCGCAGGCCCGGACAGTACTGGACATAGGCGGACAGGACACCAAGGCCATTGCCCTTACCCCGCAGGGCAAAGTGGCGCGCTTTGAAATGAACGACCGCTGCGCCGCGGGTACCGGCAAGTTTCTGGAATACACGGCCACGGTGTTTCAGATTCCCGTGGCCGAGTTCGGCCTGTACGCGCTGAAAGGACAAAATCCGCCGGTCATCAGCAGCATGTGCACCGTTTTTGCCGAAACAGAGGCAACATCACTCATGGCGCAGGGCATCGCCGCCCCGGACATCGCTCTCGGGCTGCACTGTGCCATAGCGCGGCGCACGCTTTCCATGCTGGACCGCATTGACTGTCAGCCCCCGCTGGTTTTTGCCGGCGGGGTGGCCCGCAACCCGTGCATGCGCATGCTCATCGCCCGCGAGCTGCGCCTCATACAGGACGAAACACTGCTCGTGGCCGACAGGCCCGACATGAACGGCGCACTGGGTGCCGCGGTGCATGCACTGCGGCTTGCTACCGCCGGCTGACCCGGCAACAATCCGGCCCCTTCCGCTGTGGCGGAAGGGGCTTTTTTTCGCCCGCAGTTCAGAACGGCTGGCCGCCGTTTACCTGAGACATGAAACCGTAGGTGCCGCCCCCGCCCGACCTCACTGTTTTAATGGCCGCAATAAGTGCCTTGTCTGTTTGCGCGTCGGCAGCGGTCCATTCGATAACCGCATGGCCGAACACCACCGGAACCATGCCCTGCGCCCATATACGCACCATCCGCGTGGCACCGGGCGGCAGAGCAAAGCTACCGTTGCCCGCCCTCAGCTGCACGGGCGCCCCTATTCTGTTGCCTGTAAACACATTGCACAGGCTGCTCACATCCTTGCCGTCATGATCATACACCGTAACCCTGCAGGTTACATCGCTTTCTGAAACATTGGTGATAAACAGGTTGGTGATAAAATCCCATGCCTCGTCACGGGCTTCAACACCGGTAACCAACGCTCGGCCACGGGGCTGAAACGTCATATCCTCCGCCACGGCATACGAAGCCGTTGCAGACACCAGCACCGCGCAGGCCATCAGGACAGCCAGTATACTGTATCGCATCACGTTCTCCTTTTTTCCGGATGCGTTCTGCCGGACACACTCCTTGTGCGATACTCAGGTAGTTGCACAAAACAGCCGGTTGTGTCTAACACCGTACAGTTTGCGCCTTACGCCCGCGCTTATGCAGGAGGACCCTATGGAACTGGAAATTGATCTGCTGCGCTGCTTTGCCGCGGTGGCGGAAGAAGGCGGCTTCACTGCGGCGGGCAGCCGTATTGGCCTTACGCAGTCCGCCGTCAGTCAGCGCATACGCAGACTGGAAGACAGGCTGGGGCGCAGGCTTTTGGTGCGCACAACCCGTACCCTGAGCCTGAGCACCGAAGGAGAAATGCTGCTGCATTACGCCCAGCGCATGCTGGCCCTGCATGACGAAGCACTTGCGCGGCTGAGTGCTTCCAGCATCAAAGGGGCCTTGCGCATCGGATTTGTGGACTATTTCGGGCCTGACGCCATGCCGGAAACCATCCGGCAATTTATCAGAAGCTTTCCGGACATCCACCTTGAACTCCATGCCGGGCTGGGCATGGAACTGCGCCAGCTTTTCGACCACGGCAAACTGGATGTACTGGTGGCAGGCGATGACGGACAGCACACCGGAACCTGTATTGCCCGCGATACTCTGGTCTGGGCCTGCCATACCGCATACAACTGCGCCGCAGCGCGCCCTGCGTTCATGCTTGACCACCTTGCAGCTGAACCGGCGGCCACCGGTGCTCCGGTACCGCTGGTGGCGCTGCCGCTGCCCTGCGTGTTTCGCAGCGCGGCCATTGCCGCACTGGAATCACTGCAGCGCCCATGGGAGGTGGTCTTTACCGCCACGGGCATGGCCAGCGTACTTGCTGCCGTACGCGCCGGACTGGGCATCACCGTGCTGCCCCGCAGCGCCCTGACCCCCGACCTGAAAATTCCCGCACCGGAGGAAGGGTTCCCCCCGCTTCCGGCCTTTTCCACCTGCATCTACGCCAACGACAATGTCAATCTGCAAGCACTGGAGGCGCTTACCCGCCACCTGCGTCAGCAGCTTGGTACACAGCGGGCATAGCCCGCACAGCCTTACCCGCACACAAAAATCCCCTGCACCGGCACGCGGTGCAGGGGATTGCGGCATTGCTGCCGCACGTCATATTTCGGTTATTATCCGATCCTGAGGCCAGCGGGATTTGGGTGTCACCGCATTGAAATCATCAGCGGCACTAAACCCCAGAGCCACAATGACCGAGGGCTTGTACCCTTTCTCCGTCAATCCCAGCTCTTTTTCCAGCACTTCGTGATCAAAGCCTTCCATGGGGCATGCGTGTATGCCCAGATGTGCCGCACCGGACAACAGATTACCAAGGGCGATAAACGTCTGCTTCTCCATCCAGTGAAAAGCGTCCTGCAACTCGTTACGGTGCAGCATGGCAAAAAACTCACGGCCTTTTCTGTTGGCGGCCTTCGTTTCTTCAGAAGGAAAACGACCGTCCCGCTCTTCCTGCTCAAGCACCTGTGTGGTGTATTCCGTGTCGATATCCGTTTTTGTGCACAGCACCACAACATGAGAAGCATCGCAGATTTTTGATGCGTTAAATGCGTAAACCCCGTGTGCTGCCTTTGCCACGCGCTGCCTGCCTTCATCCGTACCGGCAATGACAAAATGCCACGGCTGAGAGTTGGTCGAAGAAGGACTGAGTTGCAGAATATCCTTCACCGCCTGCACGGTTTCGGCGTCCAGCCTGCGGTCCGGATCAAACTTTTTTGTGGTGTATCTGGTGGTAAGAGCTTCAATATAGCTATGCATGACTGCCTCCCTGCGATGGTCTGCGGTTCCTGAAGTTACGATGTAATAATGGCCGGTCATGCGCCTGAAGTAAAATTACTATTTACAGCCGCTTTAATTAATCTTGCTAATGTATAGCCGCACATTCTCCCGCCGCGGAATTCTACCCCACTTGCCGCATTGCGCCCGGATGTGTATCCACAACGCACCGGCCCGTTTTCATTTCAGCCGAGGAGTAACCACCATGCCGCTGTCCAAGCCACGCCGCGCCGCTTCCCCGGGCAGGCTTGACGCTCTTGATGCACTGCGCGCCGTTGCCATTGTCATGGTGGTCTGTATTCATGTGCTGGGCTACTGCCTGCCGCTGCCGCCTGCACAGTATGCCGTGATTTCATTTGTGGTGCAGACCGCCGGTGTCGCCACTTTTTACCTGACAGACGGCTATCTGCTGGCATTCGGCAGGGCTCATAAAGAACACCACCACCGGCAGTTCATGCAAAAAAGCGCCCGCAGGCTGCTGGTTCCGTGGATTGCTTTCACGGTGCTGTACACTGCGGCTCGCTATGCCTTCGAGCTTGCCGGGCTGATGGACAATTACGCAATCGCAGGGCGCTCTCCGGCCGAAGTGGCAACCGCGGCATACAGCTCTGTGTACGCTCCGCAGCTGTATTTTCTGGCGTCGCTGTTTCTCATCAGGGCCGTGTGCCCCGTTACGGCGGCCCTTATGCTTAAAATGCCTGTGTATGCGGCAGGCGCACTGCTGGCTGCAGGAGTTTGGGCTTTGAACAGCTACGGCATCAGCGGCCTGTTTCCCTTCTCTCTGCTGGCCGGTTTCCCGGGGCAGGAACCGGTTCTCCATGCCGTCCACGGGCTGCAGTTTCATGCCTGCGGCATGCTGCTGTGGCGCCTGCACAACCGTTACGGTCTGCGACCTCTGGTTCTGACCACCTTTCCCGTTCTGGGCCTCTGTCTGCTTGGTCTCCTTACAGGCAATCTGCACCTGCCAAGGATAACGCAATACGCTTATCTGCTTTCACTCTTTTTATTTTTTGCCGCTACCGGCTTCCACCCCGCGCCGTTGCTTTGGCTGGGCAGAAACACCATGGGAATCTACCTGCTCCATACTCCGATAATTCTCAAAGCCGTATCCATGGCTGTGAACCGACTGGTCACCATACCTCTGCTTTCATTCACACTCATCACATGCGGTGTTGTACTGGCAAGCGTGACGGCAATCCCGCTGTTGCGCCGGTTGCCGGCGGGACACCTGCTGCTGGGCGAATATCCACCGGCAAAAAAGCAGGCCGGCCCCCCGACGCCGCGTTCCCGCAGAGAGCCGCAAAGCAACCGGTCCGTTTAAACATGAACAACGCCCCACCAAAAGCGCGGCCCTGACGCCACGGGTAACACCGGCGGGGCCCCGCACAGAGTTCCGTAGAGGACATACCGCCTGCAAAGACGGTCAGAAGCCCGCTCCGCGCAGTTCCTTCCGCAATAACGCCGCTATGCTTTCCCGCTGCGGGACATTACCGTGATGCACAACCCGTCCGTCAATAACCAGCACAGGGGTCATCAGAAAGCCCGCAGCAGCGGCTGCCAGACGGCACGGTTCCAGCGCCCGGTCAAGTTCCGGCGACCAGCGGTCCGCCGGACGCAAGGCCACCTTTCCGGACGGTCCCGCCGCCAGACGGTATACTTCTTCCCAGTCCATATGAATATCCGCAGCTGAGGCCACATGTCCGGCTGTACCTATGCGGCAGCGCAGTGCATCACCCAGCTGTACCGCCTCCGGAGCATCAAAGGCACAGTGACGCAACACCCAGTTCCCTCCTTCCGGGGCCTCCTGCTGCAGCAGCAGTCCCAGCAGGTCACAGCGCGGGCAAGGCGGCTCTGTTCCGATTACAAGTATATCCACAGTTTTTTTCATTATTCAGCCTTCCCTCGGCAAATTTGCGCACATGTTTCCCCGCAGGGCATACCATGTCAACAGGACAGGCAGACTGCTGTCTCGGGTGCAGATCAAAATCCGGACTGAAATAAACGGAAACCACGCATGCGGAAGACGCCTGCAGCGACATTCCGGTGGCCGACCGGCACCAGCGCGGCGCAAAAGAGGCAGGAAACGAAGACGACCCTTGAGTCAGATAAGGCCTTCTTTCAGGTCGTCGGAGGATTCAGCGGTTATTCGTAAGGATACCCGTTGCCGAATTCTCCGGCGCGGGGGTTGGGATACTGGCGTTCCGCAATCAGTTTCTGTATGCCCTGAGACCGGTCTGTCCAGTGCATGTGCAGAAACTGCTCAGCCTTATGGCTCATAGGATGTTCAAGCCAGTCCTTGTACAGTTTGATTACCTGCGGGTTGTCCTGCGATGCCCGATGCACAAACGTTTTGTCCGCAGCGTAGACACTGTTTATGCGGTCGGTCATATACTCTTTAACCTGCTTGACCGCTGCCAATGCCTTTCCGGTAAAGCGGATACCAACAATTGCAGCGCCGCAGGCCATGCAGCCGGCTTTCAGAAACTGACGACGGGTGAATGCAGCAATACTCATTTCATCCTCCTATGCCTTGCTGGACGACATTCTGTTCAGACGCTCTTTGAGTCCGGCAAAGGTTCTGGAAACTTTGCGGTCCATAGCTTCCAGTACTCCGGGCATCACAGGCTGACCGCCACCGCAGACACATCCTCCGGGGCAGGCCATAAACTCGATGAAATGCCACGGGCTTTTCCCTGTCTTAATCACCTCGCATACTTCCGCAAAACGCTTTGCTCCGTGAACCACCGCCACGTTTATCTTTGCATCGCCAATGGTGACAGTACCTTCTTTGATACCGTTCAGGCCGCGAACCATCGTAAAATCCCAGCTCGACGGTTTTTTGCCGGTCACAGCCTCGTAGGCATAACGCAAAGCCGCTTCCATAACACCGCCGGATACACCGAAAATCGTGGCTCCACCGGTGGAATCACCCATCAACGTGTCCCGCTTGCCGTCCGGCAGAGCGGCGAAATCAATGCCTGCCTTTTTTATCATGTAGGCCAGTTCGCGGGTGTCTATGGTTGCGTCAATGTCTTTGTAGCCGCTGGACCACAGGTCCGCGCGCATGCCCTCATACTTTTTAGCGGTACAGGGCATAATGGAAACCGTATAAACCTTGGACCGATCATATTTCATCACATCCGGTCCATACGTTTTGGCCAGTGCGCCCATCATCCCGATGGGAGATTTGCAGCTTGAAAGATGCGGGAACAACTCAGGATAAAAGCTTTCCACATATTTGTGCCAGCCGGGGCAGCAAGAGGTAAACTGAGGAAGCGGCTTGTCAATCTGCCCTGTAAGGCGTTTGACAAACTCGGTGCCTTCTTCCCATATGGTGACATCTGCAGTGAACTCATTGTCCCATACGTGGTCAAAGCCCAGCATCTGCAAAGCTGTCAGCATCTTTCCCGTGGTTACCGTGCCCACCGGCATGCCGAAACATTCTCCAAGCCCATACCGGACAGCAGGAGCCGGCATGGCGATTACCTTGATCTCCGGATCTTTGATTTTTTCACTCAGCTCCCGAACCCAGGACTGCACCTCGTAAATGGCTCCGACAGGGCAATGAGTAAGACACTGCCCGCAATTGATGCAGATTTCTTCATGAGGAATACTATGCGCACTCCCGGTATCGCCAAATATGGCGCCCGTCGGGCAATACTCCTGACAGGTATCGCAGCCGATACATTTTTCCGGATCAATCTGGATGAAAAAAAGTTCATCCGGATTCGCTCGCGGGTCAGGCGACTGATCCACATACTGAATCTTTTCCATTTCAACCAAGTTCATAGCTACCTCCGTCTATTATAAGGGGATTTCCACGGCGTACCAAAAGCCGAAGAATACCATTGGAACCTAGAGCATGCGAATTCATGATATTATGTGAATACTTTTTTTAAATTAGTAACACTCTATGAGGTTATCATCCTTCTGGCAATTACTAATTGCATAATATGCTCTCATCATACCACTACCGCAGCCGTACGCCCGAAGCAGTGGGGCTGACCGGTACAGGGCGGGCGCAACGGGGGATGCAAGGGGAATCATTCCCCTTGCCCGCCGGAGGCGTATTTATGGTTGCTTAGTAACTGCCTCCGGCGGGCAGGGAGATGAT
>NZ_KI519496.1:0-136359 GCF_000482745.1 Oleidesulfovibrio alaskensis DSM 16109
ACTTTCGCGTACGACTTGCATGTGTTAAGCACGCCGCCAGCGTTCAATCTGAGCCAGAATCAAACTCTCCAGTTAGAAAACTGAAGCCATAAAATTCTATGGCCAAAATAAAGCTGAACTTATTTCCTGTCCAACTCGCTATTTAATTGTCAAAGAGCTTCATTTGAAGCCTGCCGCCCCGGCAGCTGTTGCCGCTGCGGAGTCGGCGTTATGCCTTCTATCCGTCAGCCTGTCAACAACTTTTTTCACTTTTTTTCCGAACCCGCTGAGCGGATGCGGCAGTGTGGTTCAACGAGCTTCCCGCCGAAGCGGAAGGGCTTTCTATGCCCTCTTCATCTCGTCGTCAACACCTTTTTTCATTTTATTTTCGGAACCCGAAAAATGAAAAGTGAATGCGCTTTACGGTCAAAGAACTTTCCTCACCGAAGCGAGGAAGGGCGTTCTATGTGTTTCCCCTGCAGTCGTCAACACCTTTTTTTCATTTTTCCATCAATACCTTCTAAAATCCTGTTTTTAAACACTATAAATATCATCAACTCATAACGCAAAAAGCCCCGCCGGGTGGCGGGGCTTGCGGGGTCAGGCTTTATAGCCGCATCAGTCCACATACAGAGTCAGTTTGTCGCCGGGGCGGATGATGCTTCTGCGGCCGAGGTTGTTCCAGCGCATCAGTTCATTATATGAGACATTGAACCGCTGGGCGATGGCCCATAGCGAATCACCGGTACGCACTCTGTACACAACGGCCTTGCGCGCCTGTTCCGCGTCCTTGCGGGTACGGGCTTCCTGCGCTCTGGTCTGTCCGGGAATGTACAGCTTCTGTCCGGGACGCAGCATGCTGCTGCGCAGACCGTTGGCCTGCTTCAGCGTGGCCACTGTCAGCCCGTAGTTGCGGGCTATATCGTACAGGGTGTCGCCCTGACTCACCACATAGTCACCGCGCTTCTGCGCCAGTGCTCTGGTCTCCTGCATGGGCGAAGAAGGAATTCTGCCACTGCCGGTACGCGGAATCATGAGCCGCTCACCCGGACGCAGCAGATTGCTTTTTTTCTGGTTGACCTTTTTCAGCACAGACACAGGCACCCCGTATCTGCGGCTGATACGATACCATGAGTCACCGCTGCGCACCTTGTAATCGGCCCATCCGGCATACGGGCGTGATTCCGGCTTTGCCAGAAACGCCAGAGCACCGGACTTTGCCGCGGGAGTCACATATACAGTGGTCTCAGCATCGGGAGGCGTGACATACCGCAGAAACGCGGTGTTGTATTTCTTAAAGTCGTCCCATTTCATTCCGGCGGCATCGGCCAGTGCCAGCAAATCGGTGCCACCCTTTACCTGCAGCGGATTCAGCTCGGGAGCGCAATCAAGCCGCAGCGGTTTGAAACCAAGCTCTTCAAGGTTACGCATGATCTTCACTATGGCTATGAACTTAGGCACATAGTGACGCGTCTCACGGCGAAGCTGCTTACGGTGGCTCAGTTTATGATTCTGGCTTGTAAGTTCAAAAAAGCTCTCGGCACCGGTGCCTGCTATGGCTCTGCCTATCTTGCCCTCACCTGCATTATACGCGGCAAGAGCCAGATACCAGTCGCCGAATTCTGCATAAAGCCACGACAGGTAGTTGGCCGCAGCCTCTGCCGACTTATAAGGATCGCGCCGTTCATCAATCCACCAGTCGTACCGCAGCCCGTATTTGCGGCCGGTAAAAGGCATAAACTGCCACACACCGGCGGCACCGGCCCGCGAGTACGCGTTGGGGTTGAAGCCGCTTTCCACAAATGCAAGATAGACCAGTTCTTCAGGCAGCCCCTTCTGCCGGAAGACTTCTCTTGCGGCGGGCAGATACACTTCGGCGCGTTCGAGGTAGCGCTCAAACGAACCGCGGGCACGGTGGGTGAAATATTTGATGTACGACTCGACCACGCTGCGGTCGCTTTCGTCCATTTCAATATCAATATCCAGCTGGGTCAGCAGAGCCTGCTCTTCTTCCACGGTCAGAGGCTGATTGTCGTCTGCCGGCGGCACTTCGATTTCAACCACTTCTTCGGCATCGCTGATGGAAGCATCCTGCTCTTGCAGCGGTGCGGGGCAGGCCTGCACTTCGGCTACGGGGGGCAGTTCGGGTTGCGGAGAATTTTTGGACACGCAGCCGCCACCCGCGAGCATGAGCACAAGCAGTGCCAGCACGCCGGCGCGGCCCGGAGCAAAACCGCGTGAGAATATATGCATAAGGTTCCGGTGTCTCCCTATGGTTTGTTTCTGATTACCCTTGCAGTCGCGGCAAAACGCGGGTACTGCGGGGTGAAGTAGCCTCCTGTTACCCTAAACGCCAAGGGGAGGCAATGCGGCAGTTCCGCCTTCAACCCTCAGACCACGCCCGCGCAGCTCTCTGCTGTGCGGCATGCTCATCATGAAACCAGAAACTACCGACAGCACCATACTTCCGGGCATAAAGCCCGTCCTTGACCAGCTGCGCCAGTCGCCGGACCGTGTTGATTCCGTGACCATACGCAAAGGGCGCAAAAACGCCGACACCGACGCCATAGTGACGCTGTGCCGCAGACACGGCATACGCTTTACATTTGTACAGGATACGGCGCTGGATAAATTATTTTCCGGCAACCATCAGGGGGTGGTGGCCCGCGTGTTCAATGCGGGATACGTAGAAGTGGAAGACGTGCTTGAAGCGGCGCTTGCAAGTCCTCTCAAGCTTGTTCTTGCTCTTGATCAGGTGCAGGACCCCGGCAATGCCGGTACGCTGGCGCGCACGCTGTACGCGCTGGGCGGCGGAGGCATAATCATGCCCAAGCACAATGCATCTGCACTGGGCAGTGCGGCTGTCAAAGCCAGTGCCGGCGCCCTTGCACGGTTGCCCGTGGCCAGAGCCACCAACCTTTCAAGAGCGCTCGAAACCGCTGCAGATCAGGGTTTTTCCATTTATGCAGCCCGCTTTGACGATGGTTCTGTCAATGCGTTCACCGCACGGCTCGATACACCTGCCGTGCTGGTGCTGGGCAACGAAGACAAAGGGGTGCGGCCCGGCGTTGCAAAACGCTGCACAGCTTCCATCCATATTCCCATGCAGCGCGAATTCGACTCGCTGAACGTGGCACAGGCGGGGGCCATGCTCATGGGCTGCTTCTATGCCCGGCTGCAATCATAGTCACCGGCACCCGAAGCTTTGCAACGCCGCCCCGCAGCCCGCGGGGCGGCATTCTGTTTTTTCCTGCCGCGGGTGCGGTCAACGCACATAGTTGGGTATATTGATGAATACCTCACGCGTGAAGGCAAGCATCTTGTCCATAATCCACGGAAAAGAAACCAGCAGCGCAAGAAAGATGGAAACAATCTTGGGAATGAATGACAGGGTTGTTTCCTGAATCTGGGTTGCCGCCTGAATGACGGAAACAAAAACCCCCACCGCAAGCCCTATGCCCAGCATGGGCAACGATATGGTCAATGCCAGTTCAATGGCCTGACGCGCAAATCCGACGACAAATTCCGGTGTCATGATTCCGACTCCTCTGTGTTTACGTCTGCACCCGTCAGAGCATGAAGCTGTTGACCAGCGATGTTGTAAGCAGGCTCCACCCGTCCACCATGACAAAAAGCAGAATCTTGAACGGCATGGAAACCATCATGGGGGGCAGCATCATCATGCCCATGGCCAGCAGGATGGAGGCCACCACCATATCCAGCACCAGAAACGGAATATAGATGAGAAACCCGATGGTGAAGCCGGTCTTCAGCTCGCTGATGACATAGCCCGCTGCAAGCATGACCGTAGGCACGTCGTCCTTGTTGCGCGGGCGCTCCATGCCGGTGATGCCGTAAAAGACGGAAAGGTCTTTTTCGCGGGTATGTTTGAACATGAATTCGCGCAGAGGTTCCTGCGCCACGGTGAGGGCTTCCCTGAAGCCGATGCGCTCGTCCAGATACGGCTGAAGCGCTCTGTCATTGATTTCCTTGCCCACGGGCATCATGATGACCACCGTCATGAAGATGGCAAGACTGGCCAGCACCTGGTTGGGGGGCAGCGTGGGCAGCCCCATGGCCTGACGCACAAAGTGGAATACGATGATAATGCGGGTGAAGCTGGTCACGGTAAGCATGATGGCCGGAGCCAGCGAAAGAACCGTGAGCAGAAAGAGAATTTCAAGAATTACAGAGACTTTTTCCGGCTCTGTGGCCCCGCCGGAAAGGGTCAGCTGCATATCGGGCAGAGAAATATCGCGCGCGGCCATGGCCGCGTCGGGCATGCACAGCAGGGCCAGCGCCGCAGCCAGCACACCGGCCCCTGTCAACAGAGTGACAGCAGACCTACGTCCCGTCTCCGGCTTCGTCCAGCACCGCCGCAAAAGAATTTCCGCCATGTTCATGGTGTTCAGTAAGCTCCGTCAAGAGATTGATGTTGTGGTCCGTGACCCCCAACACCAGTCGTCTATTCAAGATGCGTACCACCATGACGGAGCGCTTGGGCCCCAGCGCCAGATGTCCTTCTATCTTCATATCGCCCGGCCGGACACGCGCACCGCGTCCCGCCGCACCGAAACGGCGTACCGCCCAGAGCACACCGTACAGCGCCGCCAGCAGCAGGCACAGCACTCCGAGAGCCTGTATATAGCCGCTCCAGTCAAAGGGAGTGCCCGTGCCGGCGCCGAAACCTGTGGCGTTGGCCGCACCGGCGACGGCCTGCGCCGCGGTGGCATTGGCCGCCGAAACCGCATCCACCACACCACGCACACCATCTGCTCCCGCAGTGGCGTTCAGCCGTGTGGCAACAGCGCCCCCGACGGCTTCCGCCGCACTAAGCGAAGCGTTATGCATACCGCCGTACCCGCTAGCCCAGCTGTTTGACGCGTTCAATGGGGCTGATGATGTCTGTCAGCCGCACGCCGAATTTTTCGTTGATGACCACGGCCTCGCCGCGGGCCACCAGCTTGCCGTTGACATAAATTTCAAGCGGTTCACCGGCCAGTTTGTTCAGTTCAACCACCGAACCCTGCCCCAGCTGGAGCAGTTCGTTGATCAGCAGACGGGTACGCCCGAGCTCGGCAGAGACATCCAGCGGGATATCCAGAATGAAGTCGAGTTCGCGCTTGCCCGAATCCGGACGGGGCGATTTGGCTTCTTCGGTCAGGTCTTTGAACTCCATATCCCGCGCGGCCGAAGCGTAAAATCCCTGTTCTTTTTCTTTTTTCAACTGGTCCTGCTCTTCGTTTGCCAGAGCGGCAGCCCATTCCGCAGCCAGCTGTTCCTCACCGGCGCTGGCACCGCCCCCGCCGCCGGAATCGTCGCCTTCCTGCTCTTCCAGCGCAGCGGCCCACTGTGCGGCCAATGCATCCTGATCGACGTCTTTTTCTGCCATATCGCTATCCTCTTGTCTGGCTGCGCCTGCCGGCACAGTCAGCATCAGCGTTCATTTACTGGATGACCATCTCGGTGAAGTAGACCTGCCGCACCTTGGAGCCGCCCAGAATCTGGTTAAGCCGGTCTACAATCTCATTCTTGAGCAGCAGCTTGTTTTCCAGCGGAGCAAGGTCCGCGTATGACTTGCTGGACAGCAGAAGAATCATGGCGTCCTGCACACGGGCCGTCGACTTGTTCAGTTCTTCGGCCACCTTGGGGTTTATAACCTCCACATCGAGCGTCATTTTAAGATAGCGGCGCCCCAGAGGGTCGGACAGGTTGACCAGAAATGTGGGCAGAGTGACCACCTGCACATCTTTGGGCACTTCTTCTGCCTTGGTTGTCTGGTCGGTCTGCGCGGGGTCGCTGCTGCCCGCAAAAAACGTGAAATAGGCAAACGCTCCGCCGCCCGCGAGCAACAGCAGCACGACGATCATGATGATCCATTTGAGCTTGCCGCCCTTTTTTTCCTGCGTTTTTTCTTCTGCCACGGCTGTTCTCCTTGCCGGTTTGCGCTGCTAGCTGTAGCGCCCCAGCCACTGCGTCGTCTTGAGCAAAATTTCCACCCGTCTGTTCTGCGCCCTGCCCTGCGGCGTGGCGTTGGATTCCAGCGGCTTGTCAGGGCCGTATCCCGAAACGGAAAACCGTTCCGCACCAAGCCCGCTCTTCAGAAAAAAATCAAGCACGGCCATGGCTCTGCGGCCGGAAAGGTCATAATTATCCACACCCGAAGCGGGACTGTCGTCTGTATGGCCCGATATGGTCACATCAGCGGAGCTGTATTCCAGCACATCCGCCAGCGGTGCAAGCAGCTTGCGCGCGGGGGCTGTCAGCTCCCAGCTGCCCGGACGGAACAGCACCCCGTCTGTCAGCACAATGGCAAGCCCCTGCGGATCCTGCATAATACGCAGGTTCTCATCCAGTGTAGCGGTATCCACCTCGGGCGGCAACATGTCTTCGGGCCACAGCAGATCCTTCAGCCTTTCGGGTTTCTGCATGACATCGCGCGGCGATTCCAGCAATTCCATGACCATCAGGATACGCTGCGGAATACGGCCCGGACTCATGGACCCCATGATGCTGAAGCTGCTTGAATAGGGATTGATCCGCGACAGCAGCACCTGATCCATGGATGCCATGGAAAGAAGCAGCACGAAAAACGTAAGCAGCAGCGTGACAAGGTCGGAAAACGTCACCAGCCACATGGGGACGCCTTCTTCCTCCGGCGGTTTCTTTTCACGCGCCATGGTTACGGCCTCCCCAGACTGTCAAATCCGCCGGCGTCCTGCGGCACGTCATCATTCTGCGGCGGTGCGCCGTCGTTCATCCTGCCGCCCACAGGGCCTTCCACCGGAGCATCCAGCGAAAACCGGAAGTCCTTGTACTCAAAATTGCGCCTGTCGGCGGAAGCACGCTGTTCCTGCTCGCGCATCTTGCGTATCCATTCACGGTTGCGCTTGTCGAGCACGATATCAACCCTGCTGTTGCGCCTGCGTCCGTCGGGCGTCGTGCCGTCAAAGCGCGGCCGGTAGTGGGCAAAAGCCTCAACCTTGAGGTTTTCCGCGGGCATGCCTCTGCCGGTAAGGTACCGGTACACGGCCATTACCCGCATAAAGGAAAGCCGCCAGGTGGGAGCCAGCTGCTTTTCATCAAAAACAACCTTGTACTCCTGCCCTTCTTCGGCACGCTGGGTCGCCGTGTGTCCTGCCAGAAGCAGCGGATGCTCAACCCGCAGCAGCCACGGCAGAATTCTGTCCAGCACCTTGATGCCGCCCGGCAGCAGAACAAAGGAGCCGGGCCTGAACAGCACGGCATCGTTGATGGACAGTATCTGCACCATGCTGTTCTGCTGAAAATTCAAATCGCTGTCGGGATCTTCCCATATGAGATCCTTGAGCGGCTGCAGATCGTTCACGCTGCCCATCTGCATGGGGCCCGGTTCCACTATGCGGTTGGCACCGTCTTCAGCATGCGGGTTGAAACTGCCGGAACCGATGCCGAATGCTCCGGTGACAGAAGCCAGCACAACCAGTTTGCGGCGTTCATCCAGTACGGACATACTTACCAGCAGCACGAAAAAAGTCAGCATCAGGGTCATCATGTCCGAAAACGTGATGAGCCATTTGGGGGCGCCGCCCCCGCCGCCTTTTTTGTTCTTCTTGCGCGCCATGCCCTGCTTCCTTGTTGTGCTGCCGCACCGGGTGCAGCACTGCCGGCCCTGCGGCGGTCACTGGTGCCGGACTAACCGGCATCCGCCTTGCGTTCTTTGGGCGGCTGATAGCTTGACAGCTTTTCCTGAATTATTCTGGGGTTTTCTCCGCGAGAAATCGCCAGAATGCCTTCCATCTGCATTTCGCGCATGGTCACCTCTTCACGCGAACGCATTTTCAGCTTGCCTGCCATGGGTATAAAAACCAGGTTCGCCAGCACAGCGCCGTAAAACGTGGTAATAAGCGCCACGGCCATGGCCGGACCGATGGAGCTTGGGTCACTCATGGTCTGCAGCATCTGCACAAGTCCGATAACCGTTCCGATCATACCCAGTGCCGGAGCATAGGCGCCCATGGCGTTGATGATTTCCACCCCTGTTTCATGCCGCGACTCAAGGCTGCTTATCTCGGTTTCCAGAATCTCCTGTATGGCCTGCGGTTCCAGACCGTCCACCGTAAGCTGCAGCCCTTTGCGCAGGTAGGCGTCCTCCACTTCTTTAATCACGGGTTCCAGCGACAGGATACCTTCGCGGCGGGCGCGGTTGGCAAAGTCCATGAACTGCTCGATGATGGAGGACGGGCTTTGCGCCGAAGCATTGAAGGTTTTTTTGATGACCCCCATAACACCCAGCACCGTGGCCAGCGGGTAGTTGACCAGCGTGGCCCCTATGGTGCCGCCCACCACGATGAGCAGCGAAGGGATGGACACGAAGATCATTATACTGCCGCCTTCGAGAATGCCCGCAAGCACCAGCCCGAAGGAAATCACAATGCCGAGTATGGTTGCCAGATCCATATGGAGTTCTCTTTTTTCCCTGTCAGCGGGGGGAACGTTCGCCGAAGATGTCTGTACCCACTCTCACCAGCGTGGCACCTTCTGCCACGGCCTGTTCAAAATCATGCGACATGCCCATGGAAAGATGCGGCAGCCGCATGCCCAGCCGCTGTTCCAGACTGTCGCGCAGCCCGCGCAGCTGGGCGAAATACGGTCTGGCTTCTTCGCCCTGACACGTCAGCGGCGGCATGCACATAAGGCCCCGCAACCGCAGCCCGCTCATGCCGGCAACGGCATCGGCCAGCCGCAGCAACCCGTCACCGGCGGCAACACCCGACTTCTGCGGCTCGCACCCTATGTTGACCTGCACAAGCACATCCTGCACGGTGCGCGCACCTTCGGGCTGCTCTCCGTCCGGGGGCTGGACTGCCTGATGCAATTTGCAGGCCAGCTTCTCACTATCCACCGTGTGCACCAGAGCAAAACGTCCGGCCACATCGCGCGCCTTGCGTGACTGCACATGGCCTATAAAATGCCATGAAAGCGCAAGACCGGCCAGCGCCTGCTGTTTTTCCTGCGCTTCCTGCACATAGCTTTCGCCAAAGACGGCATGTCCGGCAAGCCGCGCCAGTGCTTCCACCGCGGCCGCCGGATGAAATTTTGATACCGCCACCAGTGTCACATCTTCCTGCTTTCTCCCCGATGCGCGCACTGCGTCATCCAGACGGCGGCGGACAGACTCCAGCCGCCCGCACAAAGCTTTTTCCTCTTGCTCAAGCACAGTATTCATCCTTTCACGGACAGTGACGGCGGACCGCCCTGCGGCAATCCCTTCCGGCACTTCCTGTTTTCCCGTACGTTTTTTTGACAGCCGCCACCGCCCCAAACAGCAATGCCCCGCCGTCAGGCAGGGCATCGCGGCGCAGACAATACCGGCAGCAGGCCGTAACCGGCGGGGCTAGCGGGCCCCCATGCCGATTTCAACCATAAACTGTTCGTTGTCCATCCAGTCGTCGGTGACGCGCACCCACAGGTCAAGAAACACCTTGCGGTCAACCAGCGCCTCGATTTCCTTACGCGCATCGGTGCCTATTTTTTTCAGCGTCTGCCCCTGCCTGCCGATGACCATGCCTTTGTGGTTCTTGCGGGCAACGTGAATCACGGCGTGAATGACCACACGGCCTTCCTCTTCCAGATCTTCCCACTTTTCCACGCTTACGGCGCTGTTGTAGGGCAGCTCCTGACGCAGTTCCAGAAACAGCTTCTCGCGGATGATTTCCGCAGCCATGAACCGCAGCGGCGCAGTGGAAACCTGATCGTCGGGAAACACGGGGTCGGCCACGGGCAGGTGCCCCTTGATAAAGGCAAGCATCTGGCGCAGGCCGTCGTCATTCAATGCTGAAACGGGAAAAATCTCGGCAGCGGGCCACATTTCGGCCAGCTTTTCCAGCAGCGGCAGCATGCGCGACTTGTCGGCAAACATGTCGACCTTGTTCAGCGCCACAACCACCGGACGTTTTTCGTGCCGGATGACCTCGATAAGCGGCTCAATGTCGTTATCCAGAAAATCCGGCTTGCGGACGTACAGATTGCTGTCCAGCACCACCATAATCACATCGGCGCCGTCCATGCTCTGCCATGCGGCCTGCAGCAGCAGCCGGTTCATCTTGCCGCGCAGCTGGTGGATACCCGGCGTATCCATGAAAACCACCTGAGCGTCGGGCTGTGTAAGAATGCCCACAATCTGGTTACGGGTGGTCTGCGGTTTGGGCGTCACAATGGCTACCTTCTGCCCCAGCAGGCTGTTCATCATTGTGGATTTGCCCGCGTTGGGCGGGCCCATCAGCGCTACCCAGCCGCAACGGTGTTCTGAAGAATGCGTCATATAAAAATCATCTCCTGATGTAGTGGTCGTAAATAAACCGAACCTTCTTTCATCCCCTTACCGCAAAGTCAAGCAGCACGCCACGGTATTTTGCCGTGCGCCGTTGACCTTTTGTCTTCAATCTGTATTACATGGATGCAGCAAAGGAGATAACCATGCCGCGAAAGGTGAAATCCGTCCGTGTTCCGGAAGAGCTGGCATCGCTCGATCTTTCCGCCGTCATCGGCGAGTGCGAAAAATTTCTGCGCGATCTCGAATCGGCGACTCTGCTGAAACAGCAGGGCGATAAAGAGGCGGCTGAAGCGCTGCTGCGCGCCCGCGAGGCCGATCTGGGCCGCAAAGTGGGGCTGAAGGTGTGGGAAGCGCGCAAACAGTACGGACAACAGCGCCTGAAGGCAATGCATAACGGCGAAGAACGCGCCTGAAGCAGGCCGTACAACAGCCACGGGCGACGGCCGCCGGTTCTGCATGCCGGTCAGGGGGGTATTCCGTCTGCCGGCAGAATGCCCGTGCAGACGCCGGGTGCTTTATTCAGACGCCGGGCGGCGGCACAACGGGCAACAGCGGCCCCAGATCGATGCCGTGTTCGCTCACCAGTGCCCTGTGCGGGTACATTTCCACGCCCGCGGCTGCAGCTTCATAAAAAAGTCCGGCGTATACAGGGTCCACATAATCAGCAGGCCCGAAGCAATGCCCGTCCGCACGCTGCACCAGATAAAACATGGCGGCCCGCTGCCCCTGCCGCACAATCTCCATCATCTCCCGCAGGTGCTTCTGCCCGCGCTCGGTGGCCGCATCGGGAAAAGCGGCCACGTCGTCCTCTACCATGGTGACGTTTTTGCACTCCACCCACAAAGGCGGCAGACCGCTGTCCTGCGGCGCATCCATGCGCGCATCAAGCCTGCTGGCGCCGCAGCGGGCCTCACGCCGGAACATGGTGTACCCCGCTGCCCACGGCAATCTGCCGGCATGAAAAGCAGCTTCCAGCAGTCTGTTGGGGGTCTGCGTATTAACGCCCACCCACATGCCGTCCAGTCCGGCCAGTTCCTGCGTCCATTTAAGCTTGCGGGCGGGGTTGGCCGCCGGCGATGCCAGCACAGGCGCACCGGCGCGCAGCAACCCCAGCATGGAACCGGAGTTATTGCTGTGTATCCACACCCGCTCGGGCGCTCCGGCACCGGCCGTTTCCATCTCCACACTGAAGCGCTTGACCCGCCGTATGAATGTGCCGGTTATGCAGCCGCGGGGAAAGGCAATCAAGGGACTGTCACTCATTGCGTTTATCCTCTATAGTGCCGCACAGGAACGCAGTACCGCGCGGGGCAGCAGTCGTGCGCTCAAGCGGCAACCGGACCGCACCGCCTGAAAATGGCACTGCGGCGTAAAGTCAAATTTACAGCCGGTCGCTAACCTGATAACCACGCCGGTACGAGCACTATTCCAATACCAGCATGGGAGAACCCCCCGATGAAGATCTCCGACCGTCTTATGCAGGTCAAACCGTCGGCCACTCTGGCCGTCAACGCCAAAGCGCTGGAACTGAAAGCGCAGGGGCGTGAAATCATCAGCCTTTCCGTGGGCGAGCCGGATGTGCCGCCGCCGGCCCACATCGGCGCAGCCGCCAAAAAGGCCATTGACGAAAATTTCACCCGCTACACCGCCGTGCCGGGCATTCCCGAACTGCGCGACGCGGTCGCCGGATATTTCCGGCGGTTTTACGGTGTGGACGCCGCGGCAGAACACACCATTGTGACCAACGGCGGCAAGCAGGCACTGTACAATCTTTTTCAGGCACTGCTCAACCCCGGCGACGAAGTGCTTATACCCGCTCCGTACTGGGTAAGCTACCCCGCCATGGTGCAGCTGGCCGGCGGTACGCCCGTGCCTGTGGCTTCAGGGCCGGAAACGGGCTTTAAAACCTGTGTGGAGGAATTGCAGCGCCATATGACCCCGCGCACGCGGGTGCTGCTGCTCAATTCACCATCAAACCCCACAGGCGCATGCTATACCCGCCACGAAATCGACACCATCGCCGCATGGGCCATCGAAAACGGGCTGTTCATCATTTCCGACGAAATATACGACCAGCTTGTTTACGCCCCCGCCAGCCCCGCAGGGCTTGCCCCGTGGTGGCAGAGCAATCCGGAACAGGTGTGCGTGGTCAACGGGCTGGCCAAAAGCTTTTCCATGACAGGCTGGCGCGTGGGGTATGTGCTGGCGCATCCCGACCTAATCAAAGCACTGGGCAAAATTCAGGGGCAGTCCACGTCCAACGTCTGCTCCATAGCCCAGAAGGCGGCACTGGCCGCACTGACAGGCCCGTTTGACGCGCTGGACACCCTGCGCGAATCCTATGCCCGCCGCCGCGACATCGCTCTGGATATCATATCCGGCTGGAAAAACGTGGTCTGCCCGCGTCCCGACGGCGCTTTTTATCTGTTCCCCGACGTGCACAGGCTGTACACCGATGCCACGCCGGATTCCGCCACGCTGTGCACCCGCCTCATGGAGTCGGCAGGTGTGGCGCTGGTGCCGGGTGCCGCCTTCGGCGACGACCGCTGCGTGCGCATTTCGTATGCGGTTTCGGAACAGACCCTGCGCGACGCGCTGAGCAAAATAAGCAACGTGCTCTTTTCATAACTCTCCCGATAGGGAATAATGGCCGGCATATGTCCGCCTGTCCGCCTCCCGCGGCAGGCGGTCACATGCCGACCACGACAACCAAAGGAGCGAGCACATGAGCAACAGCGCCTTTCTTAACTGGACCCACGCCCGTCACGGCCGCATCTCCGGCACAGACCCTGCGTCCCTCACCCCCCGTCTGGGTGAAGCCGCCAACCTGCTGGGCCTTGAACTGGCCGCGGGCAGGCTGCCGTTCATCGACATGCCGTATGCTGACGGCATGACCGCCCGCCTGCAGGAGCTGGAACCGCTGCTGCGCCGTTTTGAACACATGGTGGTGCTGGGCATAGGCGGTTCCGCGCTGGGTGCCCGCGCGTTGCAGAAGGCTTTTTTTCCCGCGCAGGACAGACCCGCCCACACCGGCCCGTGGCTGTGGATAGCGGACAACGTGGACGCCGACAGTCTGGAAGCATGGCTGCAGTCGCTGCCCGCCGAAAAAACCGTGGTGGTGGTCATCAGTAAATCCGGCGGCACCATAGAAACCATCGGGCAGTATTTTCTGATACGCGACTGGCTGCGGACGGCGCGCGGCGACGCATGGACAAATCATGTCATCGCCGTCACCGACGAACGCAGCGGTTTTCTGCGTGAAGAGGCAGACACGCACGGCCTTGCATCCATGCCCGTGCCCGACCATCTGGGCGGACGGTATTCCGTACTTTCCGCCGTGGGGCTCATTCCCGCTGCCTTCACCGGCATGGACTGGCAGGCGCTTGTACGCGGAGCAAAAACCGTGGGCGCCCCCCTGTGCAGTAGCCCCGATGCGGCCACACTGGGCGCGCACCCCGCGTGGCATCTGGCGGCATGGAACCACGCGCTCATGCAGGCCGGATACAGCCAGCTCATTTTCTTTTCATACATGCCGCTGTGGGCGCACTTCGGATTCTGGTTCGCCCAGCTGTGGGCCGAAAGTCTGGGCAAGGAAGGCAAAGGCTCCATGCCGCTGCCCGCCGTGGGAGTCACTGACCAGCATTCCACCCAGCAGATGTTTCTGGACGGTCCCCGCGACAAGGCGTGCCTGTTCCTCACCTGCTCTTCACTGCCGCAGGGGCGCACCTTTCCCGGCGACATGCCGCCCAAGTGGGATTTTCTGCGGGGCAGACGCTTCGGCGACCTGCTGGAAGCAGAAGCACTGGGCACCCGCATGGCCCTGCACAAAACCGGCACCCCGCTGGTTGAAATCGGCATGGCGCAGCCATCCGAAGAACAGGCAGGCAGGCTCATGGCCCTGCTTGAAATAACCACACTGCTCACAGGCTGGCTGCTGGATATCAATCCGCTGGACCAGCCCGCAGTGGAGCTGGGCAAACGGCTGGCAAACGCCAGACTGGGTGCTCCCGGCTATGATACCGAAACAGCGGACCTCGGCGCATTTCTTGCCGCGCAGGGATCGCGTCAGGAGTTCTAACCATTGCCAGCATTATACAGCACGGGTGAGCGCCCGCTCCGGTTCGCCCGCTTTCTTTCGTGGGTCTCACTCGTGCTCATTCTGGTCACCAGCACGGCGTTTTCTTTTGTGGTTGCCAACAACGCCCGCAAAACACTGCTGATGAAGCAGAAAGAATACGCCATGCTGCTGGGTGAAAACCTTAACAGCCACATATACAAACGCTTTGTGAAGCCCACGCGCCTTGCCTTCGGCAGGGTCGAGCTTATCAAGCCATTCCAGTACCGCGGCCTTGATCAGGTCATACAGACAACCATCCACGGACTGCAGGTGGATTATCTGCGCATCTTCGACCACTCGGGCACGGTTTCGTACTCTTCGCGGCTGGAAGAAGTGGGCATGAAAGATCTGGCCGACAGAACCGTGACCAGAGCTTTTGAAAAAGGCGAACACAGTTTTTCCATTCTCTCGCGCATGTCGCTGCTGCGGGCCATGTTCAGCTTTGACATGGAGCCGGAAACATTCATCCTGCGCACCACCTTTGTGCTCAAAACCATGGAAGACCGCCTGGACGAAGACGAGCAGGAAATCATAGGCGTTATGGAGTTCGCGCAGGACATCACCAATGACTACAAGGCCGCCGTCAATTTTCTATGGCTTGTGGTGGGTGCCTCGCTGGCTTCGTCGCTGACACTTTTTGTACTGCTGGTGACCATTATCCGCAGGGCGGAACGCGCCCTTAACGAGCGGCTGCTTGAAAAGGAACGGCTGGAGCGCGACCTGCATCAGAGTGAAAAACTGGCCAGTATGGGCCGCATGGTTGCCAGCATTGCCCATGAAATACGCAACCCGCTGGGCATCATCAGCTCCAGCGCCGAACTGCTGCTGCGCCGCACCGGCGATGCCGACCCGCTGACCGGCAGGATACTGCAGGCCATCTTTGACGAAGCAAAGCGTCTGGGGCAGACTGTAAACGACTTTCTGGATTACGCGCGCCCGAGACGCCCCGGCCGCGACCCCGTGGACATTGCAGCCGTACTGCGTCAGGCCACGGGCTTCATGGAAGGGGAATTCGCCCGCTCGCAGGTGGCTTTGCATGCCGACCTGCAGGAAGGCCTGCTGGTGGCGGGCGACAAAGACCTGCTGTACCGCGCTTTTTACAACCTGATGGCCAACAGTCTGCAGGCCATGCAGGGCGGTACGGTGCAGGATGCCACCCTGACCCTGTGCACCCGCATGACGCGGGACGGGCAGGTGGAAGTGCGCATAGCCGACAACGGTCCCGGTTTTCCCCGTCAGGGACGGGAAAAGCTGCTCGACCCCTTTTACACCACGCGCGATGAAGGCACCGGACTGGGGCTTGCCATCGTCAACAACATAATCACAAGCCATGAAGGCTCCATGGAACTGACCGATGCCCCGGAAGGCGGCGCCGAAGTGCGCGTTACCCTGCCCGCGGCATAAGCGACGGATGCTATGACCAACGACACGCATATTCTGCTTCTTGACGACGAAAAAAACTATCTTCTGGTGCTGGAAGCGCTGCTGACCGACGCCGGATACAAGGTCACAGCCATCAACGACCCTGAAACCGGTCTGGCGTTTCTGGATGAATCGGATGTCGATGTCATCGTCACCGACATGAAAATGCCCAAAATCACCGGCCAGAACGTACTTGACCATGTAAAAAAACGGTTTGCGCACATTCCGGTGCTCATCATGACTGCCTTCGGCTCCATAGAGGGCGCGGTGGAAGTGATGAAAACAGGGGCCTTCGACTACATTACCAAACCCTTTTCCAACGATGAACTGCTGCTTTCTGTGCAGAACGCAGCAGAACTCGCCCTGGCGCACCGCCGCTACCGCCTGCTGGCCGAAGCCATGGAGCAACGCTTTGGCCCGCGCCAGATAGTGGGCAACAGCCGCGCCATACGCGACGTGCTGACCATGGTGGAAAGAGCCGCGCCCAGCAAGTCAACGGTGCTCATCACCGGAGAATCCGGCACCGGCAAAGAGCTGGTGGCCCGTGCCATACATTATTCATCACCGCGCAAGGACGGCCCCTTCATCAGCGTCAACTGCATGGCGCTGAACGCCGGCGTGCTGGAAAGCGAACTGTTCGGCCACGAAAAAGGCTCGTTCACCGGCGCCACGGCCATGAAACGCGGCCGCTTTGAAATGGCGCACGGAGGAACGCTTTTTCTGGATGAAATAGGCGAGCTTTCGCATGACATGCAGGTAAAGCTGCTGCGCGTGCTGCAGGAGCGCACATTTGAGCGGGTGGGCGGCAGCGCCCCCATAGAAGTGGACATACGCGTGGTGGCCGCCACCAACAAAAACCTGCTTGAAGAGGTGGGCAAAGGCAGCTTCCGCGAAGACCTGTACTACAGGCTCAACGTGGTGCAGGTGGAACTGCCGCCGCTGCGCGAACGCCGCGAAGACATTCCGCTGCTGGCCGCGCATTTCGTGCACAAATATGCCGAGGACAACGAACTGCCGCAGAAGAACTTTTCTCCTGAAGCGCTGGACTACCTGACCGGCTATGAATGGCCCGGCAACATCAGGCAGCTGGAAAACATCGTGGAACGCTGCATGGTGCTTACGCCTTCGGCCACCATCGGCGTGGAAGACCTGCCCCATGAAATACGCGACGAGGAAACCCAGCTGAAAAGCGCCGTGGACCTGCTTCCCGTCAAGCTGGATCTTGCCGACACACTGGACAAGCTGGAAGCGGCACTCATCCGCCGCGCGCTGGTGCGGTCCGAATTCGTGCAGGTCAAGGCTGCGGAACTGCTGGGCATTTCTAAAAGTCTGCTGCAATACAAACTGAAAAAATACGGCATCACAGGCCATTGATCTGTCATATTCCGTCATATCAGGGCCGGAACTCCGCACGGAGTTCCGGCCCTGACTGTTATGGCGGTCGTCACTGCCGGTGCCGTCATGCCGCGGCAGTGCTACTTTTTGAAAACATATGGATAAAGCCGGCACTTCATGGGATAGATAGCATGCACGCCGTGCCTGCCCGCGCCACAGCGCACGGAACCACCATCACCCGGAGACAATATGCGCATCACCATAACCAGAGACATCACCCTGCCGGACGCCGTCAAGCTGGAACGGTTCCGCCACAGCCCCCATCTGGGGCCGCGCATTCTTTTTTTCAGCGGCGGCACGGCGCTGCGCGCGCTGTCGGCGGACATAACCCGTTACACGCACAACTCCATACATCTCATCACGCCCTTTGATTCGGGAGGCAGTTCGGCAACCCTGCGCAAAACATTCAACATTCCCGCCGTGGGCGATATCCGCAACCGGCTCATGGCGCTGGCCGACCAGACCATTCAGGGCAATCCGGAAATGTTCGAACTGTTCTCGTACCGGCTGCCCCGCAATGCCGTTCAGGACAGCCTGCTGGACGAACTGGCAACCATTGCCTACGGCGAGCATCCGCTGGTGGTCCATGTGCCGGACCCCCTGCGGGCCATCGTACGCAACCACCTGCACCTGTTCATAAAAATGATGCCCGACGACTTTGACCTGCGCGGCGCCAGCATAGGCAATCTGGTTCTTGCCGCGGGCTACCTTGCCAACAGGCGCCATCTTGATCCGGTCATCTACATTTTTTCCAAAATGGTGCAGGTGCTCGGCACCGTAAGGCCCATCGTCAACAGTAATGCCCATCTGTGCGTCCGGCTGCAGGACGGCCGCATCATATGCGGGCAGCACCGGTTCACAGGCAAAAGCGAAGCTCCTGTCACTGCCCCCATCAGCGATATCTGGCTGGCCGCAAACGAACATGACCCCTCACCCGTATCAGTTTCCATCCGCGAAAAAACCCGCGATCTGATCTGTTCCGCAGAGCTTGTCTGCTACCCCATGGGCAGCTTTTTTTCCAGCGTCATGGCCAACCTGCTGCCCCGCGGTGTGGGCAGGGCCGTGGCCGCCAACCACTGCCCCAAAGTCTTTGTACCCAACACCGGCCACGATCCGGAGCTGACAGGGCACGACACGGGTTCGCAGGTACGCATGCTGCTTGACCAGCTGAAGCGTGACGACAGCGCCATAACGGACACAGATGTGCTGAATTTCATACTGCTTGATACCGCATGCCCCCGCTTTTCCGGAGAAACAGCTCTGGAAGCACGGGGCATCCGGATTCTCCGTGTGCCGCTGACAGCCGCCGCGGACGGCCCCATAGACCCAGAACGTCTTAACCCCATACTGCTTTCATTATGCTGAAAGCATCACCGGGAGGTACGGCATGAAAAAGACAGACAAAGACCACGCACAGCCGCAGAAGGAAAAAGTCTCCGTGGAAGGAGCTATGACCCGCCGGCAGGTTATCGGCTATCTGGAATGCATGCTGGCCGGGCTGCGTGACGGCACCGTGCGTCTGGAACATCAGGACCGCACCATCGCACTGACGGTGCCGGACCGGCTGGAACTGGAGATAACGGCCAAACGCAAGGGGCAGCACAGCAAACTGGAAATGGAGATTTCGTGGCAGAGCCCCTGCTCAGACGATGCCCCCTGCGGACAGCCTGCCCGCACGGAGGAAAACGGGACGGCAGGATACGACGAAGAACCCGCGGACGACGGGGCATAATCCGCAACCGGCACATGTATGCAAAGGTGTTCCGCACCATGGTGCGGAACACCGTATACAATACCCGATACTCTTCACGGCACTGCCGGTCTCATGCCGCAACGGTCCAGATACAGCCTGTGCAGCTCCTTCCAGCGCGGATTCCGCGGCAAGCCGGCTATGAACTGCTCGATAAATTCTTCCAGTCCGGCTTCAGGTGCGGCAAGCATAATGTGACGGGTGTACGCGGCATGGGGACGGGGCGAAAAGTACACTCTGTCCGACAGGCCGAGTTCGCGCACCAGACACCGCAGCACCGATTCCGGTGCGATGATGAAATCAACCCGCCCGCCGGCCAGTTTCTGCACATTCTGATACACGCTCGGCGCATCTTCACGCCGCAGCACCCCGCGTTCCACGGCCTCGTCAAGCTGCTGATACCGGCGCCCGTAAACTCCGCCCAGTATCAGCCCCCGTACAGATTCCACACCGCTGTAGTCCAGACGCAAAGCCGCACCGGAAAGCACGCCGTTGCGGTCATGCATCAGCGGCGACGACCAGCGGTACCGCTCCGGCCGGTTCATCCACGCCGGATTCACAAACAGCACCAGCCCGCTTCCGCCCTGCTCCAGCGCGCAGTCCACACGCTTGCGGGGCACGACCTTGAGCGTAAAGACATATCTGCCCCCCCCCGCGGCATTGAGCATCTCCACAAAGTCATATGCCAGCCCCGTGCTTTCTCCTGTCACAAACGGGGGAGAATCGTAATATGACCACACCACCACAGGCCCGGCGGCAGCGCGCACTGACAGTCCGAGACACAGCGCCAGCACAACGGCTGCCGCCAGTCCCGCATAAATCCGGCTGCGCTGTCCGGCGTCATGACCTGCGGCTGCATACATGGATACAGCATACCCCGCGCCCGTCTCAATGCAACAGCAAATACCGCACCGCCTGTATAACAGGCATGATTATCCGCATGCGGATATCCGGCTGTGCCGCCCGGCGGCATTCATTGACAAGCAGGCACCCCCGTCATACTCATCAGGCTGGCCCCTGATGCGGCTCCAACCACATGACACAGCACCTCACCACAGATACCGTGGCGGAATACATAGCCGCCCTCAAGGCTTCGGACAGGCCGGGCAGTTTTGTGACATGCCACCGGATTCTGCCGGAGATTCCCGCGCGCACGGCGCCCGCGACGCGCCCGTGGCCCCGCGCGGTGCAGGAGGTGATGCTCCATGCAGGTGTCGGCAGCCTGTACACCCATCAGGCCCTTGCCACCGACCATATCCGCGCTGGCCGGCATGTGGTGGTGGCCACCCCCACGGCCAGCGGCAAGACACTTATCTATAACCTGCCGGTCATAGAACAGTTTCTGCACAACCCGGAAACAAGGGCGCTCTATCTTTTTCCGCTCAAGGCGCTGGCGCAGGACCAGCTGGCAGCCCTGAACGCCCTGACGGCACACTGGGCGGCTGATGCCCGCCCTGCGGCAGCCATCTACGACGGCGACACCACGGCATGGTTCCGCAAAAAAATCCGCCGCCAGCCGCCCAACGTCCTGCTGACAAACCCCGAAATGCTGCACCTGTCCATCCTGCCGCACCACGAACAATGGACACGTTTTCTGGCCGGACTTTCGTTTGTGGTGGTGGATGAAGCCCACACCTACAGGGGAGTGCTCGGTTCGCATATGGCGCAGCTGTTCCGCAGGCTGGAACGCATCTGCACCCGTTACGGCGCTGCTCCTTCGTTTGTGTTTTCTTCCGCCACGGTGGGCAATCCGGCAGAACTGGCCGCAAATCTTACCGGCATACGCCCTGTGCCCGTGCTGGAAAGCGGAGCACCGCAGGGGCGGCGTCACGTTGTCTTCATCGACCCGCCCGAAAGCCCGGCATCTACTGCCATCCTGTTGCTGAAGGCAGCTCTGGCGCGCGGTCTGCGCACCATTGTGTACTGCCAGTCGCGCCGCATGACAGAACTAATCAGCCTGTGGGCGGGCAGCAAAGCGGGAGGGTACGCCGACAGAATAAGCGCCTACCGTGCCGGATTTCTGCCCGAAGAGCGCCGCGACATAGAAGCCCGCATGCACAGCGGGCAGTTGCTGGCCGTCATAACCACCAGCGCGCTGGAGCTGGGCATAGACATCGGTTCGCTGGACCTGTGCATTCTGGTAGGCTATCCGGGAACTGTAATGTCCACACTGCAACGCGGCGGCAGAGTGGGACGGGCACAGCAGGAGTCCGCCGTGGTGCTGGTGGCCGGTGAAGATGCGCTGGATCAGTACTTCATGCGGCACCCCGACGATTTTTTTGAACGCCCGCCGGAAAATGCAGTGCTCAACCCGCACAATCCGGTCATTCTGGAACGGCATCTGGAATGTGCGGCGGCTGAATTTCCGCTGGATGTACATGAACCGTGGCTGACCGACACCGCTGTGCGGCAGGCGGCGGCAGAGCTGGAAAATACCGGCCTGCTGCTGCGCAATGAAGACGGCACCCGCCTGCTGGCGGCACGCAAGCGCCCCCAGCGCCATGTGGAACTGCGCGGTGCAGGCCCCTCGTTTCATATTCAGGACATGGAAACAGGAGCGGTCATCGGCAGTGTGGACGGACACAGAGCCTTCCGCGAAACCCACCCCGGGGCGGTATACCTGCACCGCGGGCGGTCTTTTGTCATAACCGGTCTGGACACCGCGGCACGCACCATCACCGCCGTAGCCGCCAATGTGGAATACTACACGCGGGTACGCGGTAACAAATCCACTGAAATTCTGCAGGTGCTGGACACAAAAACAGCATGGAACACCCGGGTGTGCCTTGCCCGCCTGCGCGTGACAGACCAGATAACCGGTTACGAAAAAAGACACGCGCGCAGCGGTCAGATGCTGGGCATAACCCCGCTGGATCTGCCGCCCAACATTTTCGAGACGGAAGGCCTGTGGTTTGAGGTGCAGGATGCTGCACGCCGCGAGGTGGAAGACGCTTTCATGCATTTCATGGGGTCCATCCACGCACTGGAACATGCCGCCATCGGCATTCTGCCCTTGCTGGTCATGACAGACAGAAACGATCTGGGCGGCATATCAACACCCATGCATCCGCAGGTGGGCAGGCCGTGCGTATTCATATACGACGGTATGCCCGGCGGTGCGGGGCTGAGCCGTTCGGCGTATGAAAAAGCCGGAGAACTTTTTGCCAGCACGCGTGAGGTCATAGCCGGATGCCCCTGCGAAACCGGATGTCCTTCGTGCGTGCAGTCGCCCAAGTGCGGTTCCGGCAACCGCCCCATAGACAAAGACGGGGCGCTTTTTCTGCTGGACGCCATGCGCCGCTGCGCACCGCCCCCGCATGAAGCAACCGGCATCGTGCCCGTGCAGCCGCACAGCCGGCACGCCGAAACACAGCAACAGGCCACGGCCGCCAAGGCACAGCCCGTACCGGAGCCCCGTATGAACAACCGCTTTTCCATCCTCACCCCGCAATCCTACGCCGTGCTCGACGTGGAAACCCGCCGTTCGGCGCAGGAAGCCGGAGGCTGGCACAAAGCCCACGCCATGGGCGTAAGCGTTGCAGTGCTGTACGATTCGCGTACCGACGCCTTCACCGCCTACACGCAGGACAACGTGCCGGAGATGCTCCTGCGCCTTGCGGAGTTCGACCTTGTCATCGGCTTCAACATCATCAGATTTGATTACAAGGTGCTGGCCCCGCTGTTGCCGCCGGACACCCCGTGGCGACTAGACGCACTGCCGACGCTGGACATGCTGGATGAAGTAAAAAAACGCCTCAGTTACCGGATATCGCTCGACAATCTGGCCAGTGCCACACTGGATGCGCCCAAATCTGCCGACGGGCTGCAGGCGCTGGCATGGTGGAAACAGGGCCGCATTGATGAAATAGCTGCCTATTGTGAACAGGATGTACGCATCACGCGTGACCTGTATCTCTTCGGCCGCCGGAACGGATATCTGCTGTTTACCAACAAGGCAGGACAGAAAGTGCGCGTTCCGGCCAGCTGGCAGGCCTGAACACGCCCCGCCACATACCGTTTCAAAGCTTTTTCCCCTTTTCCAAATCATTCCGGTTGTGGTATGGTGTCCATTCCCCCGCCCGTCTGCACCGCGGGCGGAGATTTCTGTTTTTTCCGGCATATACCAGCTGTGCGGCAAGCCCGCACGGTGACACACCCATAGCGAGGAGGAGCCATGCTTCCCGAACGGTACAGGCAATTTCACAAGGAACTGCTGGAATTCATTCCCGCAGACAATATCTACACCGACCCCCTGCGCACTCTTGCCTACGGCACGGATGCCAGCTTTTACCGTCTCATCCCCAAAATCGTCGTGGACACCAATGTGGAAGACGAGGTGGTGGGCATACTCAAGCTGGCAAGCAGCCACAAACTGCCGGTCACATTCCGCGCCGCAGGCACCAGCCTGTCCGGACAGGCGGTTTCCGATTCCGTGCTCATCCGGCTGGGTGACGGCTGGCGCAAATTCAAAATTTTTGATGAAGCTTCCAAGGTGCAGCTGCAACCGGGCATCATAGGCAGCCATGCCAACCGCCTGCTGGCGGAGTTCGGTAAAAAAATCGGCCCCGACCCCGCATCCATCGACAGCGCCAAAATAGGCGGCATTGTGGCTAACAACGCTTCCGGCATGTGCTGCGGTGTGGCGGAAAACAGCTATAAAACCCTGCACAGCATGCGGGTTGTCATGTACGACGGCACCACGCTGGACACATCGGACGACAAAAGCCGGGCCGAATTTGCCCGCAGGCACCCTAATGTGCTGGAAAGACTGCGTCTGCTGCGTCAGAAGGTCATGGCAGACAACAGCCTGGCCGAACTTATCACCAGAAAATTCAAGATAAAAAACACCACAGGATACAGCCTGAACGCGCTGGTGGACTTTGAAGACCCCTTTGACATTCTGCAGCACCTGATGATCGGCTCGGAAGGTACGCTGGGCTTCATATCCGAAGTGACCTACCGCACGGTGATAGAACACAGGCACAAGGCTTCGGCGCTGATGCTCTTCCCCGACATCAAGTCCGCGTGCGAAGCAACCATTGTGCTCAAACAGCAGCCCGTGGCCGCAGTGGAGCTTATAGACCGCGCCGGTCTGCGCAGCGTGCAGGACAAACCGGGCATGCCCGGCGGCCTGACCGATCTGGGTGAAGAAGCCGCAGCGCTGCTGGTGGAAACCCGCTCAAACGAAAAAGACACACTGAACAGGCAGATAGCTGAAATTCTTGCCTCCATCGAGCATATTCCCTGCGTGCACCCCCATGTATTCACCGATGTGCCCGAAGAATTCGGCAAGCTGTGGGCGGTGCGCAAAGGTCTGTTCCCTGCAGTGGGAGCCGTCCGGCGCATCGGCACCACCGTCATCATCGAAGACGTGGCCTTTCCCATCGAATCACTGGCACAGGCAACACTGGAACTGCAGGGTCTGTTCAAAAAACACGGCTACGACGAAGCCATCATTTTCGGCCATGCGCTGGAAGGCAACCTGCATTTCGTGTTCACTCAGGACTTCGGCGACCGTGCCGAAGTAAGCCGGTATCAGGCGTTCATGGACGACGTGTGTGCCATGGTGGCCGGAGCCTATAAGGGTTCGCTGAAGGCGGAACACGGCACAGGCCGCAACATGGCGCCTTTTGTGGAAATGGAATGGGGCCGCGACGCCTACATGCTGATGAAGGAAATCAAGAACATCTTCGACCCGCACGGGCTGCTCAATCCCGGCGTCATCATCAACGAGGATGCCGAAGCCCACATCAAAAACCTGAAGCCCCTGCCCGCCGCCCACTCCATTGTGGACAAATGCATCGAATGCGGCTTCTGCGAACCCATCTGCCCTTCGCGCGATGTGACATTCACCCCCCGCCAGCGCATTGTAAGCTGGCGCGAAGTTTGCCGCATGGAAAACGAAGAAGAGAAGAACAAGCTGCTTAAAACCCTGCTGAAGGGATACAATTATCTGGGCGAAGACACCTGTGCGGCGGACGGGCTGTGCGCCACCCGCTGTCCCGTGGGAATCAACACAGGCTCGTTCATCAAGCATCTGCGTTCCACCAAAGTGGGACCGCGGGCGCACAAGGCCGCCACATGGGTGGGCGACCATTTCGGCACCGTGGCAAAAACAGTGGCCACCGGACTCAAAGGGGTAAGTCTGGCACACCGGCTTTTCGGCACCACATTCATGGACGGGGCTTCCAGAACGCTGCGCGTGGTTTCGCTGAAAAAAATTCCCATGTGGAACAAAGAGATGCCCGGCGGGCTTTCCCCCGTCAAACCGGTGCCGGTTAATCAGGCAAACCCCCTTAAGGCTGTGTACTTTCCCAGCTGCGTCAGCCGCACCATGGGACCGGCAAAAAATGACCGCGACCGCGACCCGCTGCCGGCAAAAACCGTATCGCTGCTGGCAAAAGCCGGTTACGAAGTCATCTTCCCCGAAGGCATGGAAAACCTGTGCTGCGGGCAGGCGTTTGAATCCAAAGGCTATATGGCGCAGGCCGATGCAAAATCCAAGGAACTGGGCGACGCACTGCTGAAAGCTTCCGGCAACGGAGAGCTGCCGGTACTGTGCGACACCAGCCCCTGCCTGTACCGCATGAAAGAAACCCTCGATAAGCGCCTCACCCTGTGGGAACCCATCGACTTTGTGCTGGAACACCTTACCGACAAGCTGGAGTTCACCCGACTGCCGCGCAGGGTGGCCATCCATTCCACCTGCACCGCACGCAAAATGGGTCTGGATGCCAAGTTTAAAAAACTGGCGGAACTGTGCGCCGAAGAAGTGGTGGTACCCGAAGACGTGTTCTGCTGCGGGTTCGCCGGAGACCGGGGATTCAGCTTTCCCGAGCTGAATGCTTCGGCACTGAAGGAACTGCGCCCGCAGGTGGAACGCTGCGACGACGGCTATTCCACATCACGCACATGTGAAATAGGCCTGTCCCTGCATGGCGGGCTTTCATACCGTTCCATCCTGTATCTGGTGGATGAAGCCACAAAGCCGCTGCCGCGCGGCTAGCCGGTATCACAAACAAAGCGGGTGCTACGGCACCCGCTTTATCATGTAAGCATTACTGCGCTTTTTTTCCGGCTGCCACGGCAATGCCGTAAAAAAGGCGGCGCCTTGCCGACGCCGCCGCAAAAAAATCAAGACAGCAGACCGTTACCGCAAAGCAGTACGTATCCTGCTGATAAGCGCCGTTGTGGAATATCCCTCCAGCAGCGGCAACGAAAGCACCCTGCCGCCGTCAGCCTCCACTATATCACGCCCCACTATTCTGTCCGGCGTCCAGTCACCGCCTTTCACCAGCACCTGCGGCCGCACGGCACTGATAAGGTTATAGGGGGTGTCCTCCTCGAACATGACGACGTAATCCACACTTTCCAGATGGGCCAGCACAAAAGCGCGCACGGCAAACGTGTTTACCGGCCTGTCCGCGCCCTTGCCCTGACGGCGCACGGAAGCGTCACTGTTCAGTCCCAGCACCAGCAGGTCACCCTGTGCACGGGCGCGCGCCAGCAGGTCCACATGGCCGGGGTGCAGGATGTCGTAACAGCCGTTGGTAAAGACCACCTTTTCACCGCGGCGCCCGGCAAGCCGCCGCTGCAGTTCTTCGGAGGTGACCACTTTGGGATGCGCCAGACAAGACGCCGCCTGCTCTGCATTCATTACGGGTTAACCACCTGAAGACGTTCATTGTCGCCGAAAAGCACCAGCTCGGTCCAGTCAAAGCCGAATTCCAGCCGGGCTTCCTCATCCTCAAGGATGCGGGCCTGCTCCTGCGCGGAAACGTTAAGCCGGGCAAACAGGTTCACACCGCTGATAAAGGCGCCGAAACGGTCTGCCTCGTACAATGCCAGCAGGCACAGGGTAAGCTGCTTCTGCGTAAGCACAAGGCCCGTTTCCATGGCGCGGCCCATAAGACGGGTGTATCTGTCGCCGAAATAATTATACCGCGCCAGCCCCTGATCCTGAAGCCATTCTTCACTGGTCCAGACAGGTTCTTCGGCAAATCCGTGACAGTGCTGTTCGGCAATGATGAAATACTGTTCCACCAGCCGGCTCTGAGCATCCACACGGGTGCCGCGGCCCAGCGGGTAGGTGCGGCACGCGGCCGGACGGTTGGGATATACCTGACAGCCGGCCTGTGAAACAAAAGGACAGGGCCGCACGGGGCCATCCGTCATCTTCATGTACAGAATGGGAAAATTGGTGTCCGGATATGTTTCCACACGGGCAAAAGTGGAAATGAAGCCTTCGCTGTCCTGACCTGTTTCCTGCCGCAGGCGCAGCACGTCATACGGTGACAGCGGCATGGTGAGATCGGAACAGCAGGCGTTGAAACAGGCCACGCCGGGATGGCAGGCAAACTGGAATTTTTCGCCCGGCTTCAGCTCGGGCATGCTGTCCAGAAACTGCTGAGTGCTGTCTGTTTCCGTATGCGGTGCGGTCATGGCGTCTCCTGAAAAACGACGGGCGCACATGGTGCGCCCGCGGTCATTATGGTTGGTTGTTAAAAATCAAAGCTTAGACGCTGACGCACGCCTTCCATGGTGCGCTCGGCCTCTTCACGGGCGCGGGCGTTGCCGTCGCGCAGAATGTCCCACACCGTGTCGGGACGGCTTTCCAGCTCTCTGCGGCGCTCGTGGATGGGCGTCAGAAAACGCTCAAGGCTTTCAAGAAGAATTTTTTTACAGTCCACACAGCCCAGCCCGGCAGAAGTGCAGCCCTGACGTATTTCGGCCTGCCTGTCTTCCGCGGTCATCAGCACGTGGTAGGGGAACAGGTTGCACACCTCAGGATTGCCCGGATCATTGCGCCGCAGACGGTTTTCATCCGTCTTCATGCCGCGCACCTTGGGTATGATGTCTTCCATGGGCTCACCCAGATGAATGGCGTTGCCGTAGCTTTTGGACATCTTGCGCCCGTCAAGGCCGGGACATTTGGCGGCGGGGGTCAGGCGGGCCTGAGGTTCCACAAGATATTCACCGTAGAAATGGTTGAAGCGGCGGCAGATTTCACGGGTCATTTCAAGGTGCGGCAGCTGGTCCTGTCCCACCGGAACCCACTGAGGCCGGTAGATGAGAATGTCGGAAGCCATCAGCACGGGGTACCCCAGAAAACCGTAGTTACCCAGATCTTTGTTGGTTATCTGCTGCTGCTGTTCCTTGTACGTGGGACAGCGTTCCAGCCAGCCCAGCGGAGTTATCATGGAAAGCAGCAGGTGCAGCTCGGCGTGCTGTTTGACCTGCGACTGCTGAAAAATGGTACACTTCTGAGGATCAAGACCGGAGGCTACCCAGTCCATCACCAGTTCGGGCACAAAGCCCTTGATGCGGGTAGGATCGGCGAAGTCGCTTGTCAGGGCGTGCCAGTCGGCCACAAAGAAAAATGCTTCCATTTCGTGCTGCATTTCCACCCAGTTTTTCAGCACGCCGAAGTAGTGGCCAAGGTGCAGTGCGCCGGTGGGACGCATGCCCGAAACAGTGCGATTATTGCTCATTTCAATGTTCCTCCGGATAAGATGATCAGATGGCAAGCCCGAGCATGGAAGTGACCACACGGGCGGAACCATCCACAAGCGGCCACAGCACGCGGCCCAGTATGCCGCTTGCAAGCAGAATCAAAACCACGATGATGCCGTAACGGCCTATCTGATGGTACTGCCGGGCCAGCGCGGGCGGCAGCAGTCCCGCAAGGATATGACTTCCGTCCAGCGGCGGTACGGGAATCAGGTTAAACCATCCAAGCGTGAAATTTATCCATATGCCTATGGCCGACATGTTCAGAAAAAACTCAAAGAAAATTCCCTGCTGCATCTGGTGGGGCAGTACATGCACCAGCACCTTGAGCAGCACGGCAAACATGACCGCCAGTATGAAATTGGTACACGGCCCCGCAAAGGAGACCAGCATCATATCTCTGGAAGGCTTGCGGAACCAGCGTGCATCGACGGGCACCGGACGTGCCCAGCCCAGCACAAATGGGCTGGTGAGCGCCGTGATCACAAACATGAGCGAACCCATGGGATCAAGGTGCACCAGCGGATTGAGGGTAAGCCGCCCCTGCGCTCTGGCCGTGGGGTCACCCATGCGCCACGCTGCCCATCCGTGGGCCACCTCATGGCAGACCATGCCGAGCATCATGGGCACGAAGGCCACGGCGATGCGCTGAACGCTCTGTGCGAAATCAATGTCAAACATATGCGTCTTGCGGCTATCACGAAGCGACAGGGAGAGCAAGAAAAAGGCCGCGCATACGGCGGCCTGCGGCGGCACCACGCCACAAAAACAGGCGCCCCGCGGCGCAGACTGCGGGACGCCCGGTGCACGGCAGGCGGAAAAAGGTGCTACCCGCGGTCGGCAAGAGCCTGAGCCACCTTGCTCTTCAGTTCCGTCAGGTCCACGGATTTCACCACATAGTAGTCCGCGGCAATGGATTTGAGATCGTGCTGAAAACTGTCATACGCGGTACTCAGAATAACGGGCAGCTGCTGGTCCTGACTGCGTATCTGCTGCAGCAGGTCAAGACCCGAAACATCCGGCGCAAGCTTGATGTCCAGAATGACAAGGTGCGGTTTTTCACGGGCCACCACCTGCAGAATGGGTTCCTGTCCGTCCGAGGTGGCAATGGTGTAGCCTTCGGCCTCCAGTTCTTCCTTGTACAGCATCCTTATGTGTTTTTCATCGTCCACCACAAGGATTGTCTTTGCTGGCATGATGTGCCTCCTTATCCGCGCCCGTCCGCAACATGTCATAACAGGCAGAAGGCGACGGGGCTGACACGGTTTGCTGCGGCGCACTCCGGCCCGCCGCATGCGGTTTCGGATACAAAATTACACCACTATCCACCTAACAGGCAACGTTCTTCGGCACAAAGTATAAAAAAACGGCGGCCCGCAAAAAAAATGTACACCGGACAAAGACATGCCGCTGCCGCAGAAGAGAATACTGCATACCATCCGGCGCGCTGCCTGCGCCACGCGGCATGTATCCTGCCGCTGCCGCACACACCGGAAAAGCGGCCCGGCCTGTTTTTTGGCAGAGCAGTACACAGCCGTATCCGGATCCGGCAAAACTCTGCCGGTAAGCGCTTGCACCGCCGCGCCTTGCCAACCACGCCCGATGGAGGCACATTGCCTGTGCCGCACGCCGGACAAAAATCTGCCGCGGGCGGCATCTGCCGGACAGCCCGTCAAAAGGCCGTAAGGCAGCGGCAGGCACGGACATGGCCGCACCGGATACGCGGGTACGTCCGTTTTCATATACAACCTTTTACTTTACGGACCGGCCAGTCATGACCGAACAACGTTCACGATACGGTACCACTGTCGAGCTGCAGCCTTCGGGCAAACGGCTTGAACTGCCCTATGTGAAAAGCGTGCTGCAACTGCTCAACAAGGTGGGCGCCCGCAGGGGCACCGTGCTTGTCATCCGCGACGGCAAGCTGCTCACCCCCGACCGCAAGCTTTTTCCCGGCGACGAAATCATCGTCCGCACAGTGGTTTCCGCAGGCTGATACGGCACCGCGCACGCGCTGCCACGGCATCCCTTCACATCGGGGGCCGCTCCAACTCCAACAACAGGAACAACATCCATGAAATGCAAACGCTGCAAAGCCACGGCAGCTGTGGCTTTGCCCAGCCACCATGCCGGCTTCTGCGAAGAATGCTACGATCTTTTCTTTACGCGGCAGGTGGAAAAAGGCATCCGCAGGCAAAAGCTGCTCACTTTTGAAGACCGCGTTCTCGTGGCGCTTTCCGGCGGTAAAGATTCTCTGGCGCTCATGCTTGTGCTCAGCAAGCTGGGCTACAATGTGACAGGTCTGCATATCGACCTTGCCATTCCCGGTTCGTCACCGGTGGCGCGCGGTGTGGTGGAACGGTTCTGCCACAAGCACGGCTTCAAGCTGATAGTCAAGGAAATGGCCGAAGAAGGTCTGGCCATACCGCTGGTCAAGGCACGCCTCAACCGGCCGGTATGTTCCGCCTGCGGCAAGATAAAACGGTATTTTTTCAACAAGACCGCGCTGGACGAAGGGTACACGGTTCTGGCCACCGGCCATAATCTGGATGACGAAATCGCCCGGCTGTTTTCCAACACGCTGCGCTGGGATATTGCCTACCTGAGCGATCAGGGCCCCGCCCTGCCCGCCGAAGGCGGTTTCGCACGCAAAATAAAGCCCCTGTACCGCCTTTCGGAATTTGAAACCGCAAACTACAGCTTTCTGCAGGGCATCGAATACCACTATGCGCCCTGCCCTTATTCGCAGGGGGCCAGCTTTACCCAGTACAAAAAACTGTGGGCCGATCTGGAAGACCAGATGCCCGGCCGCAAGCTGGATTTTTATCTGGGCTTTCTTGAGCGCGGCAAAGAAATCTTTGCCCGTCATGAGCAGACCCACGGCGACCAGCTGCAACCCTGCGAGCGCTGCGGCTACCCGACCTCGGCAGAGGTCTGCGGCGTATGCCGCATCAGAGAGGCTGTCAGCCGCGACGACGGCTGATATTCCGGCCTGAACGCAGCAGACCGGTTACACCGACGCGCAGAAAAACACCCCTGCCGCGGGCCGCATCCGGCGGTCCGCGGCATATATATGCGGCAACCGGCAGACACCCCGGACAACACAGCCGGCCACGCAATCCGGCAGAAAAAGAGCACACACCATGTTTTCAGACCCCCCGCCGGCGGTCACCGTTCTCATGCCCGTATACAATGCGGCGGGCCTGCTGCGTCAGGGCGCCAGCGCTCTGGAAGCAGCGGTGCACAGCGTGCTGTGCCAGCAGTTTCACAGCTTTGAGCTGCTGGCCGTGGATGACGGTTCCACAGACGGCACGGCCGGGGTTCTGCACCGTCTGGCCGCGCAGGATCAGCGCATGCGGGTACTGCATGTGAGCCATGGCGGCATTGTGTCCGCCCTCAACGCCGGACTTGCCGCAGCGCGCGGCAGGTACATCGCCCGCATGGACGCGGACGACATCTGCCACCCCCACAGGCTGGCACTGCAGGCGGCGCATCTGGACAGGCATCCGGAAACAGGCCTTGTGGCCTGCCGCGTCCGCTTTGCGGGCGACCGTGCAGCCTGCGGCGGGTATGCCCGCTATGTAGACTGGACAAATACCCTGCTCTCGCCGCAGGACATCGCGCTGGGGCGCTTCCGCGAGTCGCCCTTCGCCCATCCTTCCGTCATGTTCCGCGCGTCAACGGTGCATGCCCACGGCGCCTATGCGGACGGCCCTTTTCCAGAAGACTACGAGCTATGGCTGCGCTGGCTTGAATGCGGCGTACGCATGGCCAAACTGCCCCAGACCCTGCTGGACTGGTACGACCCGCCCACCCGGCTTTCGCGCACCCACGGCAACTACGGCACCGACAACTTCTACCGGTTGAAAACACGGTATCTCGCCCGCTGGCTGGCGGCCCGCAATCCGCACCACCCGCATGTGACCGTCATCGGCGCCGGCAGGACAAGCCGTCGCAGGGCAGCCCTGCTGCGCGAACACGGCATTGTCATCGACCGCTGGATTGATGTGGACCCGCGCAAAATCGGCAATGTGGTGGACGGTGCCCGCGTGCACGGCAGAGACGCCCTGCCGGAAGCCGGCAGAGGGTTCAGCCTTGCCTATCTCGCCGGACACGGCGCCGCGGAAGAGCTGGTGCCCTTTCTGGAAAGCACGGGCCGCCGCAACGGCACAGACTTCCTGCTGGCATCCTGAACCCCGCCATACCCGCCGGTCAGCCGCACCCTGCCTCAGCCCCTTCATCAGGCTCGGGCACCGCCGCGGAATCCGGCAAAGCCATACCCGCCGCCGCGGTCATACTTCCGCCATCAAACAGACAACCAAAGTCCACGCCTCCGCCACGCGCATGCAACGTACGACGTGCAGCATCTGCCGAAAACAAAATGCCGCCACGGCATGGGGCACCGCCCCGGGAGGCACCCATGGACACCAATGTCCTGAAGGCCGATCTGCATGTCCACTCTCGCCATTCCACCCGGCCGTCACAATGGATTCTGCAGAAACTCGGCTGCGCCGAAAGCTATACCGACCCGCAGGCTCTCTACCGCACGGCTCTGAAACGGGGCATGGATCTTGTCACCATAACCGATCACAACACCATCGCCGGAAGCCTTGAAATAGCTCACCTGCCCCACACCTTTGTCAGTGAAGAAATAACGGCCTATTTTCCCGAAGACCGCTGCAAGCTGCATGTGCTTGCATGGAACATCACCGAAGCCCACCACGATGACATCACCAGACTGCGCGAAAATGTCTACGACCTTGTGGACTATCTGATACAGCAGGATATCGCCCATGCCATTGCCCATCCCATGTATTCACTTAACGACAAGCTTACGGTGGATCATATGGAACGCATGGTGCTGCTGTTCAGGGCCTTCGAGCTGAACGGTTCGCGCGATGCCTACCAGAATGCCCTGCTGCGCCAGATGCTGCAAAGTCTGGACGAAGCCGCGGTAACCCGTCTGGCGGACAAACACGGTATGACCCCGCGCATGGACAGACCCTGGGAAAAAACGCTCACCGCGGGTTCGGACGACCACTCGTCCTTGAACATTGCCCGCAGCCATACCGTGGTGGGGCCTGTAACAGGCAGCGGTTCCGGCAGGGTGCAGGACTTTCTGCGCGGCATCATGGACGGCCGGTCACACCCGGCAGGGCGCGACGCCACCCCCGAAACCATGGCGCACAATCTGTACTCCATCGCCTACCAGTTTTATAAACAGAAGTTCGGTCTGGGCGCCCACGTGCACCGCGACCTGCTGCTGCGTTTTGTCGACCGGTCGCTGTGCTCTTCGCCCGAGCCGGAAAGCGGCTTTATGGCAAAACTGCACGGGCTCATAGGCTACCGCCGGCCCGCGCATTTTTTTTCCGGCCCGCCGCGTTCCGTGCAGGGACTGCTGCAGAAGGAAGCCGAAGACATTATCTGGAACGATACGGAACTGCGTGAAATAGCCGCCGCCCAGACAAAAAACGACCCCGCCGGCGAGGATACATGGTTCCGCTTTGTCAACCGCGCCACGGAAAAGGTCATGACCCAGTTCGGCACAAGCCTGCTGGACAACGTCAAGGGCGCCGACCTGTTCAGCGTGTTCAACGCCATGGGTTCGGCAGGCTCGCTGTACGCCATGCTGGCCCCCTATTTCGTGGCATACACCCTGTTCACCAGAGACAGGGAATTCTGCCGCACCTGCCGCGACGCCTTTACCGGACAGACGGACCATGCCGCACGGCTGCATGTGGGGCATTTCACCGATACATTCTATGATGTGAACGGCGTGGCGCTGACTCTGCAGATGCAGCTGGACATGGCCTTTAAAAACAACAAGCAGCTCAAGGTCATCACCTGCGGTCCCAGTGAAGGCGAGGCGGCCCGCCGTCCCGGCGTGGTGAACTTCACCCCCGTCGGTTCATGCACCATGCCGGAATATCCCGAGCTGACCCTTTTTTACCCGCCGGTACTGCGCATGATACACCACTGCTACACGCAGAACTTCACACACATCCACTCGGCCACCCCCGGCCCCATCGGGCTTGTGGCGCTGGCCGTGGCACGCATACTCAAACTGCCCGTGCACGCCACCTACCACACGGCGTTTCCCCAATATGTCAGCATGCTCACGGAAGATGCAGGGCTTGAGGATGCCATGTGGCGGTATATGGTATGGTATTACAATCAGATGGACCGTGTTTACGTGCCGTCGCACGCCACGGGTGAAGAACTGGTGGCACGCGGCATACACCCCTCGCGGGTGGTCTTTTATCCACGCGGCATCGATACGGAAAAATTCAGCCCGGCCCACCGCAACGGCTTTTACGGCCGGTACGGCGCCCATGCCGGAAAAACCCGCCTGCTGTATGTGGGGCGCATATCGCGTGAAAAGAACATGCATGTGCTTGCAAACGCATTTACGCAGCTGCTGCGCAGGCGCTCCGACGTTGAGCTGGCAGTGGTGGGCGACGGCCCGTGGACAGATGCCATGAAAGCACAGTTGTCAGGGCTGCCGGTACTCTTCACCGGCTACCTGACAGACGGCGACCTGAGCGCGGCCTACGCCTCGGCCGATGTGTTTGTCTTTCCTTCGGGCACCGACACCTTCGGCAATGTGGTGCTGGAAGCACAGGCTTCGGCCCTGCCCGTCATCGTCACGGACAAGGGCGGTCCCGCGGAAAACATGCTGCCCGACGAAACAGGACTCATGGTGCCCGAAGGAGATGCACAGGCTCTGGCCGCAGCCATGCACGCCCTGTGCGCCGACAGCGCCATGCGGACACGCATGAGCCGCGAAGCGCGGGCCTATGCCCAGAGCAGATCATTTGAGGCGGCCTTTCTGAAGCAATGGAACATGTACAGGCTGCAGAACGTCGCCTGACACCCCGCCGCTGCATATATCACAACGCATCCGCTCCCCGTACGACGCAGCAAGGCCCGTTCTGCCATGGCAGAACGGGCCTTGCCGATGCACCGGAACCATCCGGCACTGCGCCGCGCCGGCGCTACCGGGGACGGAAGGTGATGCGCCCGCGGGTCAGGTCGTAAGGAGACAATTCAACGCTCACCTTGTCTCCGGGAAGAACACGGATATGGAATTTGCGCATCTTGCCGGAAATATGCGCAAGAACTTCGTGCCCGTTTTCCAGTTCCACACGGAACATGGCGTTGGGCAGCGCTTCCTGCACGACACCGGTAACTGTAATGGCTTCTTCTTTGGCCATAGATCCTCCAGAATCACTTGCGGCAGTGACAGACTGCCATAAAAAAACGCGGCCCCCTGCTTATGCAGGGGGCCGGAATTTGGTAGCGGGGGCAGGATTTGAACCTACGACCTTCGGGTTATGAGCCCGACGAGCTACCGAGCTGCTCCACCCCGCGTCACTCTCAGGTATTGACCTTTTCCGAAGCGCCCTGAAGGCGTCTCAGTCAAGGGACGTAAGAAATACTCTTAGCCCCCCTGCCTGTCAACATAATTTTAAAAAAATTTTACACACTGCGGTCAGAACCGCACAAGTTCAGCCGTCAACCCGCCGGAATTCATGCGGATAACGGCATACCCGCCGGTAGAGAACGCCCCGGGGTTAACCACAACCGTGCGGCCTATGCGGTCAGTCCCCATGGCTTCATGAATATGCCCCGTCAGGCACACATCGGGCTGCACACGCTCGATAAAAGCCCGCACGGCGGCGCTGCCCACATGAGTTCCGTTGGGCAGGCGGTCACACACGGTATCCGCTGGCGGGTTGTGCACCACCAGCAACAGATGCCTGAGATGTTTCACCTGCTCCCATGCTTCTTCCAGCCACAGGCCGAGCTGTTCGTCAGAATACTCGCTGGGTGTGCCGAACGGGGTGAACGTGGAACAGCCCACCCCCATGACCCCCACTCCGGGAGCCAGTTCCCGGCCGCGGGCATGCAGGTTTATGCCTTCGCTGCTCAGCCAGTCGTCCACTTCCTGACGGTCCATGTTGCCTATCTGGGCAAGCACCGCGGGATTGCTGGCCCGTACGGCCTCCACCACGCGACGGGCCACGGCGGTACCGTCTGCCAGCGTCAGGTCGCCGCTGATGATCACTCCCTGAGCACCGCCGATGCCGGCCACATCGGCCAGCCGGGCCGTGCTTTCGTGCACGTCGCCTATGCCTATCCAGTATACGTCATTGCTTTGCATGGCATCCTGTTCCCTGCTAAAGTTCGCCTCACCGGACGGGCGCATTGACAATGCCCGCCCGTACACACTCAGTTTATACAAGATTACCGTAATGACCAAGCACCAGACACACACCGGCAGCGGGTGCCCCCCCTGCGACAAAACAGCGCTGCGCCGTCTGCTGCGCGCCCGGCGCGACGCATTGGAGCCGCAACAGGCCGCACAGTCTGCAGCCGCGGCACAACGCCACCTGCTGCGGCACCCCGTATGGCAGTCGGCAAAACAGGTACTGCTGTATATGCCCGTCCGCAACGAAACAGCCACGGACCTGCTGCTGCACGACGCATGGCAACAGGGCAAAAGCGTACTGCTGCCGCGCTGCATACCGGACTGCCCCGGCGAAATGTGTCTGGCCCCGTGCGCCTGTGCGGCCGACCTTGTCACCGGACAGTACGGCATTGCCGAACCGGACCCCGCCACCTGTCCGGCTGTGGATGTGACCGGCCCCTCCTTTGCCCCGCAGGTGGCCGTCATCCCCGGAGTGGGTTTTGACCGTGCAGGCAACAGGCTCGGCTTCGGCGCGGGCTATTACGACCGGTTTCTGGCGCTGCCTGCCATGCAGTCCGCAGTGCTGGTGGGGCTTGCCTATCCGTTTCAGATCACGGATTCACTGCCCAGCGACCCGTGGGACAGGCCCGTGAACGCATTATGCACCGAGGAGGGCCTCTTATGGCTGTAAATGTTATCCCGTTCCGCTTTCCCGGCATACCGGCCGTGCGCTGCGCCTTTCAGACCCGTCAGGGCGGCACGGACAAAGACGCCGCAGGGCCGGAATACTGCGGGGGAAACATATCATATGACGTGGGCGACAACGCGGAACATGTCACCGCCAACCGCCGGATGCTGCACAGGCAGCTTGGTTTTGACCGCTGGGTGGAGCTGCGGCAGGTGCACGGCGACGTGCTGGTGACGGATTCACGCCCCGTGACCGCCGTGGACGAACGCCCCCGGACAGAAGCGGACGGACACACGACCGACCGGCCCGGAGACGCCCTCATCATCAAGACAGCAGACTGCCAGCCCATACTGCTGGCGCACACGTCGGGCCGGTACATCGCCGCCCTGCATGCAGGATGGCGCGGCAACCGCGCAGGCTTCATCGGCTCCGCCGTCGCGCGGTTCTGCAGCAGATACGGCATATCCCCGGCCGATGTCATGGCCGTGCGCGGGCCGAGTCTGGGCCCTGCAGCAGCACAGTTTGTCAACTTTGACACGGAATGGGGCCCCGCATGGCAGCACTGGTTTCATAAAGAGCATATGACCATGGATCTGTGGTCGCTCACACGCCACCAGCTGCATGAAGCCGGCCTGCCCCGTGAACAGATATTCAGTCTGGACCTGTGCACGTGGTCGCTGCCCGACATGTTCTTTTCATACCGCCGCGCCAAGGCTTCGGGCAGGCAGGCAGCCTTCATCTGGATCGAGCGCTGAAAAACAACATGCTCCGCATACTGCTTTCCGACAACGACGACAGCTTCACCATGAATCTGGCGCACCTGCTGCACGCCGCCACAGGCAGCACCCCGCAGGTGGTCAACCATACGGCGCTGGCTGCCCGTGCCCCCGCAGCAGAGCAGGACCTTGTGGTCATATCTCCCGGTCCGGGGCATCCCGATGAATACCCGTGCTACGGGCCGGTGCTGCAAAGCGGCAGGCCGGTACTGGGCATATGTCTGGGCATGCAGATTATCAACTGCCACTTCGGCGGCACGGTGAAAGCGCTGGCAGGGTGCGTGCACGGAAAATCCGACACCGTTGTGATGACCGATGCGGACAAGACCCTGACCGTGGGGCGCTATCACTCACTGCACTGCGCCACAACCGGAACGGGACTGCAGGTCACGGGGCGTACGCCTCAGGGGCTTGTCATGGCGCTGCGGCATAATTCCCTGCCCCTGTACGGGTATCAGTTCCACCCCGAATCGTTTCTGACAGCCGAAGGAGTCTGGTGCATCCGCCATGCGCTGCGTTCTCTGCATATCCTGTGATCCGCGGTGCATTCCTCCGCTGCTGGATTTTCTGGCCCGGAGGCATCATGCCGACATGCTTCTTTCGGCACCTCCGGCCCGCGCAGAATCCTGTGCAGACGTCTGCGCAGGCTCCCCCGCGCCACGGCAGGACGTCCCCCTGCACCCCATGCACGAATCGGAATTCATGGCGGGCATCGAGCCTGTGGAATCGCTGCACATCACCGCAGCCACGCCGCGGGAACACATGCAGCGCTTCTGCAGCAACCGGCATACGCCCGTCATCGGATATCTTTCATATACCTACGGCATGGAACAGTACGACATTGCGGCGCGGGAGCACTCTTTTCCCGCCGGGCTGCTGCGCCGCTACCAGTGCGTCGTTACCGGCTGCACCCGCACCGGCAGGCTGCGCCTGCTGGCCGACAGACACGCCGACAGCGGTCTGGTGGACAGCCTGTGCCGGCTGCTGCAGGCAGGCAGTCCCGAACCGCCGCGCCCCCACACCCCCGTAACCGCAGCCGGACCGCTGCGCCAGTCCCTCACGAGGGAAGAATATCAGGAGGGCGTAAGGCAGACACAGCGGCACATCGCGGCAGGCGACACATATCAGCTGAACCTGTCCATCAGATTCGACCTGCCGCTGGCAACCCCGCCGGATACCACCGCACTGTTCCTGCACCTGTGGCTCAACCGTCCGGCACCGTTTTACGCACTGCTGCACGACGGGCCCCTGACCATTGTGTCCACCTCGCCGGAGCGGTATCTGCGCATCAGCCGGGGCACGGTGCTAACCCAGCCCATCAAGGGCACGCTCGCCTTTGACACATGGCAGCCGCAACTGGTGCACACACTGACCTCGTCACCCAAAGAACGCGCCGAACTGTCCATGATCGTCGATCTGCTGCGCAACGACATCTCCACCCGCTGCCGGTTCGGCTCCGTGCGGGTGAGAGACCACTGCAGCACCTTTGTCGTGGACAGGCTCATTCAGATGTACAGCAACGTGCACGGCATACTGCGCCCGGACAGCACCCCGCTGGACCTGCTGCTGGACGCATTTCCGGGCGGTTCCGTCACCGGCTGTCCCAAGCTGCGCACCATGCAGATAATCGACAGGCTGGAACCGCACAGCCGCGACCTGTACTGCGGCAGTATTTTCTGCTTCAACGGCCCTGACCATCTGGACGCATCCGTCGCCATACGGACAGGCTGGCACGACGCCCGTACCGGCGTGTTTTCATGGTTTGCCGGCAGCGGTCTGGTGACAGATTCCGTACCGGAAAACGAATACGCCGAAACCATGGCCAAAGCCCGGAAATTTCAGGAGGCGCTCTGCCCGTGACCTATGTACGCAACAATGCGTTGCATTGCGGCCCGCTGCCGCAACATGTGACCGCCCCTTCATTCCGTTCGGGAACAGGTTTTTACGAAACCCTGCTGTACAACGGCTGCAGGCTGGTCAATGCCGACGCCCACATGGAGCGCATCACACGCTCCGCCCGCGCATGCGGCCTGCACCTGCTGCCCGTGGACCTGCACGCCGCGGCGCAGATGCTGCTCGACCATCTGGGACTGTGCGGCAGCATGGCGCGCATCAACCTTTTCTACACGCTGGAAAGCGCGCCGGCAGCAGATGCTTCCGGTCTGTGTCCTCCGCTTGTGCCCGCAGTGACGGCCGCACCCTATACGCCCCCCTCTGCAGACAAGGCTTTCCGGCTGTGCCGGGCGCTGCACGGTGTGCAGTCGTGGTGGCATGAGCACAAAACAACCGCCCACATGGGGCATTTGATGGAACGCACGCATGCGCAGGCGGCCGGATACGATGACGCTGTACTGCATCTTCCCGACGGAGCCATTCTGGAAACCACCACCGCAGCGCTGATATTCTATAACGGCTCACGGTTTACAGCGCCCTTTCCCCGCTTTAGACTCAGCAGCACGGCCGAAGCCCTTGTAAAGGACGTGCTCGGCATAACATACGAAAAGATAACTGCGGACAGGCTGGGATGCATGCAGCATGCATATGTACTCAATGCCCTTATGGGCATGCGCCCCGTCCGCAGCATAGACACGGCAGAATTCAACCCCGATACGGACCTATGCAACGAAATGACAGTTCTCATACAGAAAGCGGCATGACATTCCTGCCTGCCGCCGCACGGGTTGCTCTGCTGCTCTGCGCCATATGCTTCTGTACCGCCGCAGCGGCAGCGGCAGGGCAGTCCGCGCTCCCGCTGCCACGGACGGTCACTCTGGCGGTGAACAGCGCCACACCGCCCTATGTGCTGGAAGAATCCGGTTCAGGTCTTGAAGTGGACATCGTGCGGGCCGCGCTGAAAACGCAGGGCGTGGACGTGCGTCTGCTGTACGCATCGCAGCTGCGCATGGGGCAGCTGCTGCATGAAGGCAGGGTGGACGCCATCACGCCGGTTTCACGCATGGCGGGCATGCAGAACGTCTTTCTGTCGGCAAACCACATCAGCTACCGCAACATTGCAGTGTCGCTGCGTGCGAACAACTGCACCATCAGCGCTGTGGCCGATCTGAAAAAATACGTTGTTCAGGCTTTTCAGAATGCCAGCCGGCTTCTGGGGTCGGAATATCTGAATGCGGTGCGGCAGTCGCCGCGATATATGGAAACGCCCGATCAGGCGGGGCAGGTACTGGCCTTTTTCACACGACAGGACAGGGTCATCGTGCTGGACGAACGCATCTTCAGGCATTTTGTACATAAAATTCCGGCAGAAATGACAGATGATTACGTCATTCACACAATATTTCCCGAAACACGCTACCATGTGGCGTTCGCAGATGCGGCACTGCGCAACGCGTTTAACAAAGGCCTGCAGCAGATAGTCTCGGACGGCACATACAAAAAAATTACAAGCGGCTACCCGACACTGTGTAAAACCCGGGACTGCTACAAAAGAAAACCGGAAAAAAGACCGCACCCGCGCAGTCCCGACATGTAGCCGGGCTAATCTTTGCCGAAGCCGAACAATCTGCCCCGCACGATGGCAGCGGAACCGAACCTGTCGCGCACGGCATCCATGGTCTTTTCCAGCTGCTCGCTTTTTTCGTCACGCACAGCGGCGGGAGAACACAGCGGCAATGCCAGCTGCTGCGGCCCTTCGGCGTAATGTGACAGGCCCACCCCGATAAGCCGGACCTTCTGCGGCAGGTCCATCTCGTCCAGCAGCGCTGCGGCGGTATCATAGATGACCCTTGTGCTGCTTGTGGGTGCGGCAAGCGTTCTGCTGCGGGTCACCGTTCTGAAGTCGGCAAACTTCACTTTCAGCGTCACAGTACGGCCGGAAAGCCCCATGCGCCGCTGATTCCGCCCCACCCGTTCCGCCTGCTTCAAAAGCCAGGTCTTCAGCAGTTCCCGGTCATCCGTATCTTCCTCAAAGGTGTTTTCGGCACTTTCCGACTTGACCTGCGTGTACGGTTCCACCACGCGGGGGTCAATGCCCTGCGCCCTGGCAAAAAGCCCCAGCCCGCCCTTGCCGAAACGGCGCTGCCAGAATGTTTCGGGATAACGCAGCACGTCACCGGCAGTACGCACCCCCAGCGCCTGCAACTGACCGGCAAAATGCCGCCCCACACCGGGAATGTCGCCCACAGGCAGCACCGCCAGAAAACCGGCAACCTCATCAGGTTGCAGCACAAACAGCCCGTCCGGCTTGTTCACGTCCGAAGCGATTTTTGCCAGAAACTTGACCGGCGCAACCCCTACCGAACAGGTAAGCGAAACAGCCTCACGCACGGCAGCGCGTATGCGCCGGGCCATTTCTTCCGGCGGACCGAACAACCGTGCGCTGCCGGTGGCGTCCAGATACGCCTCATCCACCGAGGCCTGCTCCACCAGCGGCGAAAATTCATGCAGCACCTGCATGACCTGTGCGGATATCTCTTTGTACCGGTGCATACGGCCTTTGACAAACACCGCATGCGGACACAGCCTGCGCGCCTGCCCCGAAGGCATGGCCGAACGGATGCCGTAGCGCCGCGCTTCGTACGAGGCGGCGGCGACAACCCCGCGCTTGCCCCCGCCCACAACCACAGGGCGGCCGCGCAGCGCAGCATTGTCCAGCTGCTCGACAGATGCGAAAAAGGCATCCATATCAATATGCATGATACACCGTGTCCACTGACTCATGCCACCGTCATACCAGATGCTCTTCCGGCACAAAAGAGCGGAACGCGCTGCCCGCCTCCGGAACACCGCCCGAGGCTCTCCATGCGAATACACGCATTGGTGTTGACCGCTGCCGGTGCAGCCGCTAAAGTTGTCAGCTGTAACTCCGCTGCATTTTTTTCACTCCCACCCGGCTGACAGTGTATGAAACAATTTTTTCTCTGCATCATGTTGTGCGCACTGGCTTCTTTGCAATCCGGCTGCGTCGTCGCCGCGCTGGGTGTGGCTGCCGCCGGTGTATCCACCACCGTTTCCGCCATGGATGAAGAAGTCTCCCAGTCGTATCCTTACCCGTACTGGTGCGTGTACAGGGCCACACATGCGGCCCTCAATGAGATGGCCATACCTGTCAGTTCCATCGAACGCACCGACGAAGGCGACAAGTTTTTCGCCACCACCAGAAAATACCCTGTCATCATCGAACTGCGCGAAGTAACCCCCTCGCTTGTCAATGTTTCCGTTTCCGCCGGCAACAACGTCTTTCAGCTGGACGCAGCCACAGGGCAGGCCATTGTCAACGGCGTGCAGGATGTCATCAGGCGTTCGCTGACAGCAGGTCTGTACCAGTAGGCCTGCACCCTCACACGCTGCCCGCCCCGGCATCCCCGCGCGTGCCGCCCGCAGGGCCACCCTTCCGGCCGTTTGCCTCCGCGGCGTAACATGCTACCCTTCCGGTGGCCTCAACAGCCGTCCCGTTCAACCGCAAAACATGCCGAGCATATGAATTCACTACGCTTTTTTCACGCTGCAGACCTGCATCTGGACACACCGTTCAAAGGGCTTTCCGGCACGCCGCATATGGCCACAACCCTGCATGCCGCCACGTTCACGGCGCTTGAACGCCTTACCAGCCTGTGCATCGCGCGCAGAGCCGATTTTCTGCTGGTGGCAGGCGACATATACAACCACGAAGAAGGCAGCCTGAAGGCCCAGTTCGCCCTGCGCGACGCCTGCGAAAAACTGCATGCTGCCGGTATCGGGGTGTTTATCGTGCACGGCAACCACGACTTTGCAGGCAGCCGCATCACACGCATGCAGTGGCCGCCCAACGTGGTCATTTTCGGCACGGACAACGTGGAAACAGTGCCCGTTGTGCGCAGCGGCAAAGAAGTGGCCCTGATACACGGCATCAGCCACGCCGCCCGCAACGAGCGAAGCAATATGGCCAGACGGTTCACGCGCGACACAAGCCGCGCGGATCTGCCGCAGATAGGGCTGCTGCACTGCACCGTGGCGTCGGTGGCGGCGGCGGACAGATACGCCCCGTGCACCGCCGAAGACCTTAAAGCGGCAGGTATGGATTACTGGGCACTGGGGCATGTGCACGAAAGGCAGACCGTCCTGCAGACTCCGCTCAGTGTCTATCCCGGCAATATTCAGGGACTGCACATCAACGAAACCGGCCCGAGGGGATGCTATGAAGTGACATATGCTCCCGAAGACGGTTTTTCCCTGCGGTTTCACCGTCTGGGACCGGTGGTATGGGAACGGCTGAGCGTATCCATAGACACACCGGCAACGCTGGACGCACTGGAAGAAGAAATACACCGGCGCATTGCGGCATGCTGCACCGCCGTGCAAAAAGCCCCGCAGGACGAAGAGTCCGGCAGCACAGAGCTGCCGGTGGAAGCATGGATGCTGCGCCTGACGCTGGAAGGCCGCGGGCCTCTCAACCAGCCGCTGCGGGCTGCCGGCGGCCACGAAGAGCTGACCGAGCGCCTGCGTACAGCCTGGGCCGACGCCTCGCCCACGGTGTGGATAAAAGATATCGACCTGCGCTGCCGCCCCGAAGCGGACATGGAAGCCCTGCGCAGCGGGGACAACCTGCTTGGCGAAACGCTGCGCCTTGTACAGCAGGCCAGAGATGCGCTGGAACATTGCAGCGCAGAAAACGGCAGTACAGCCACAGTGGCACAGGAGCTGCTTTCAGGTCCGCTGGCGCCGCTTTTTGCCGCACCGCAGGCAAAGCGGCTGCTGGATGAACCGGATACTGCCGCCCTGCACGACCTGCTCGACTCCGTGGAAATGACCTGCCTTGACCTGCTGGAGGCCCGCTGATGCGCATCAGATCTTTTCATATGGACGGCTTCGGCATTTTTTCCGGACAGCAGACCGACGGACTGTCAGAAGGCATAAACCTTTTTCTGGGCAGCAACGAAGCCGGCAAATCAACCACGCTGGGTTTTTTCCGCACCATGCTGTTCGGCTATCCGGTAAAAAACAACAAGGCCGAACCTGCCTATCCGCCACTGCGCGGAGGTGCTCCCGGCGGCGGGCTGCTGCTGGAAACCCGCACCATGGGCACACTGCGCCTGCAGCGGCGCCCGGGAACCCACGGCGGGCCGGTCACGCTGACCACTGCAGACGGCAAGACGCTGCAGCCGGACCTGCTGGACAAACTGCTGGGCGGCGTGACGCGCGAACTGTTCCGCACGGTGTACGGGTTCAGCCTGTCCGAACTGCAGGACCTTGCCTCGCTGGACGGTGAAAAAGTGCGCCATGTGCTGCACAGCGCCAGTTTCGGGGCCGGTTCGCGGCCGGTGGGCGAAGTGCTGAAAGAATGTGCCAGAGGCATGGATGAACTGTTCAAGCCGCGCGCACAGAAGCCGGCCATCAACACGCTGCTGCGCGAGCTGGGAGAGGTGCGTGGCGAGCTGCGGACCCTTTCGGCGGCGGCCGCCCGCTACGACGAAACCCAGATACATGCCGAAAAACTGGAACAGCAGCTGGAGTCACTGCGTTCGCAGACGGAAAACACCGGCGCAAACCTGCACTTGTGCCGCCGTACACTGGCTTTGTGGGAACACTGGACGCAGCTGCAGCAGGCAGAAGCGCTGCTTGCCGCAGCGGGGCCGCGCATTGAAACCTTTCCCGCCGACGGCACGGCACGGCTTGATGCTCTTATCAGGGAACTGGAAGAACGCACGGAACGGGTACGCACCGCTGACAGGCAGCTGCAGCTTGCAAACGAAGCCTGCGCAGAGACAGAACCGGATACTGCCATTCTGGAAAATGCATCGGGCATTCAGGCTCTTGTTGAAAAGAAAACAGCGTACATCGAAGCAGAGCGCGGCCTTGCCGCACTGCGGGCAGAGACACAGGACAGCGCTGACGAACTGGAACGCCTGCTGGCCACGCTGGGACCGGCATGGACACCGGAGCGCGTGGCGGCATTTGACCTTTCCCTGTTCACGCGCGAACGCATAGACCGCTTTGACAGCGCGCTGGCGGACGCACGCGACCGTCAGCGCGATGCAGAACGCGAAGCCGAACGCGCCCGCGAGGCCATGGAAGACGCCGACAGACAGCAGCGGGAGGCCGCAGCGGCACTTGCCGCGTTGCCGCAGGCCCTTCCGGAAGCCCCGCAGGCAGTCGTATCACGCCTGATAACCGGCCGCGACCGCGCGGAGGCCATGCTGCGCGAGCTGCCCCTGACCCGTGAAGCCGCCGGTACTGAAGCAAAGCGTCTGCAGACCGCCGTGGCAGATATAAGCCCCCGCTGGACACCGGACCAGCTGCAGCAGTTTGACACGTCGCTGCCGGCGCGGCAGCACGCCGCCACGCTGGCCGCACAGGTGCTGCAAAGCGAAAATGATCAGGACCAGGCCCGCCGCCAGCAGGAAGACGCAGCAAAACAGGCCGCCCGCATGCGCCGGCGGTATGAAGAACAAACGGAAGTGCTGGACAGACTGCCCGCCCATGCCACGGCGGAAGGACTGGCCGCGCGCCGCTCAGTGCTGCGCCGCCTGCGTGATACGCTGCACAGGCAGGAACTGGCGGCCCAGAGATGCGATACGCTTGAAGAAAAACAGGCGGCACTGCCCGGCCTGCGCCCTGTGCCCGTGGGCAGCGGCGCGCTGGCCATGGCGGCGGCAGCGGCGCTGCCTCTGCTGTGGCATACGGCCCCGCAGGCGCTGCAGTCTGTTCTGCCTGCGGCTGCCGATGGCCCGATACTGTACATTTTTTCCGCACTGCTGGCTGTCTGCGGAGGCTGCCTGTTTATTTCAGGACGCAGCCGCCGCAGCCCCGACATGGCGCTCCGTCTGGCAGAAGCACAGGCGGAAGCCGCAGATATCGCCCGTCAGGTGCTGGCGCTGGCAGCAGAGCTTGATCTGCCCGACACCGCAAGGGAAACTCTGGACGAGGCGGAAAACGGACTGGAACAGCTGCGCGCACAGGTGGAAGAACGTGCCGCCCGCCAGCGGGAAGCCGATACCGCCCGTCAGGAACTGAAAGAGGCAGAGGCACTGGCACGGCAGGCAGACACAGCACTGGCGCAGGCGCAGGAACGCTGCACCGGCAGTATCGCCGCGTGGCACGGATTTCTGGAAGAACATCAGCTGCCTTCAACGCTGCTTCCGCAAGCCGCTGACGATCTTTTCCGCAGAGTGGATGCCGCCCGCGGCATTGCCGGGCGGCTGCACGAACTGGAGCAGACAGCCGGACGCACAGCACACGATCTGGAGGAGTACCTTGAAGCGGCAGGCCGGCTTGACGGTCTGGCAGGGCTGCACAGCGCGCCCGACACCATGACGCGCATTGACCGCTGGATAGAAGAAAACAGCAGACAGCAGGAGCTGCGGCGGCGCACTGCCGAAGCACGGCACATGCTGCAAGAACGCACCCTTCGCAGCTCGGCAGCCGGAGAGAATCATGCCAAAGCCGTCCGCCAGCACGAAGCCGCGTACACCGCGCTGCAGGAGGTGACCGCGGGCTGGAAAGCGTGGCTGGAAGAACGCGGGCTTGATACGGCCATCATGCCCGCGGGTGCCCGCAGAGCGCTGGACACCATAACGGAATGCACCCGTCAGCTGCGTACACAGGACTCGTTGCGCCGCAGACGGCAAAATCTTGAAGAGCAGGTACAGAGCGTACATCAGGCGCTGGATACAATATGTCAGGCCACGGCGCGCACATGGCACCGCGGCGAAGCTCCGGCGGCCATCAACATGCTTGCCGCGGCGCTGGATCAGGCCCGTGCCGCATCGGCACGGCGGTCGGAACTGCAGCGCACCCTGCCCGGTCTGCAGCAGGAAGCACAGACCGCCGCCCTGCAGATGGAGGAAGCCCGGCAACGCATGGCGGCGCTGCTGCATACCGCACAGGCCGGTGACGAAGAAACATTCCGCAGCAGGGCACAGACATTTGAAGAACAGGAACGCCTGCGCCGCACCATCAACGATCTGAATGCGCAGCTGCAGGCGGCCACAGCAGATGTGCGTCACGCCGACGTGGCAGCCCTGCTGCCTGCCCCCGCCGCAGCGGAGACGGCTGCCGCTACCGCCGGAGAACATAGCCCTGCGGACTCCCCGCAGGAGCAGGATACATCCGTCCGGACAGCGCAGCAGGATTCAGACCCGGACCGCGCTTCTTCTGCCTCTCCGGATGCCGACGCGCTGCGGGTTCTTTTTGCATCCGTCACCCGAGACACGCTGGAAGCCCGCGCCCAGCGGCTGGAACAGGAACTGGCCACCCTGCGCGAACAGCAGGAGCAGGTGCATACCGACCTGCACGAAGCCAGAGCCGCCCTGCGCACCATGCAGACATCCGACCACACCGCAACGCTGCTGACCACCCGTGAAAGCAAGGCCGAAGAACTGCGCAGACATGCGCAGCAGTGGGCCGTGCTGGCACTGGCGCGGCACTTTGTGGAACAGGCCAAAGCCACCTTTGAACGGGAACGCCAGCCGGAAGTGGTCAAAGCTGCCGCGGCCTTTCTGCAAACCATCACCGATGGCGCATACACGCACATACAGACCTCGCTGGAAGACAGCAGCATACGGGCAGTCACCGCCGGCGGCGATGTGCGTCTGCCCGAAGAGCTCAGCAGGGGGACGGCCGAACAGCTCTATCTGGCGCTGCGGCTGGGGTATATCAGCAGCCATGCGGCCCACGGCGAACCGCTGCCTGTCATCATGGATGATATTCTGGTAAACTTTGATCCGCACAGGGCCGCGTGCACCGCCCGCGCTTTTGTGCAGCTGGCGCAACACAATCAGGTGCTCTTTTTCACCTGTCATCCGCAAACCGCCGTAATGATGCGCGCACAGGCGGCGCAAAGCGCTCTGTTCAGTGTGGAAAACGGCACCATACGCGCGCAGGACACCGTATAACCCTGTCACCGGCAGCGAGGTCCGCATGGCCAGAACCATTGTTATCATGGGCGCCGCAGGGCGCGACTTCCACAATTTCAATGTGCAGTTCAGAAACAATGCGGACGTACGCGTGGCGGCTTTCACCGCCACGCAGATTCCGGACATCGACGGCAGAATATACCCTGCCGCGCTGGCAGGGCCGCTGTATCCGCAGGGCATCCCCGTGCTGCCCGAAGAAGACCTGCCCCGCCTGATACGCGAAGAACAGGTGGACGAGGTCATATTCAGTTACAGTGACGTTTCGCACGAAACCGTGATGCACCGGGCATCGCTGGCACTGGCGCTGGGAGCCGACTTCCGGCTGCTGGCACCGGCTGCCACGCAGATAGCGGCGCACTGGCCTGTTGTGGCGGTGTGCGCCGTGCGCACCGGCTCCGGCAAATCGCCTGTTACACTGGCTGTATGTGATATCCTGCGCAGCCGCGGCCTGAAGCCCGTCGTGGTGCGCCATCCCATGCCGTACGGCGATCTGGCCCGTCAGGCCGTGCAGCGTTTCGCCTCGCTGGAAGACATGGACAGCGCCGAATGCACCGTTGAAGAACGCGAAGAATACGAACACCTTGTGGAACACGGACTCACAGTCTACGCCGGTGTGGACTATGAACGCATCATGCAGGCGGCAGCGGCCGAGGCCGATATTCTTGTCTGGGACGGCGGTAACAACGACACGGCATTTTTCCGCCCCGACGTGCAGATAACCGTGCTGGACCCGCTGCGTGCCGGTCACGAAACCCGCTATCATCCGGGTGAAGTCAATATGCGTCTGGCGGATATCGCGTTGATAAACAAGTCCAACACCGCCACGGCGGAACAGGTTCAGGCCGTCCGCAACGCCCTGCTTCATTGCCGCGATGAGGGGTGCCATGCGGCGGAAATCATCGAATGTGACTCCGTCGTCAGCGTTGATGCCCCCGGGGCCGTTGCAGGAAAACGGGTTCTGCTGGTGGAAGACGGTCCGACACTGACCCACGGTGAAATGGCGTTCGGAGCTGCCGCAGTGGCCGCACGGCAGTTCGGGGCAGCGCAAATCGCAGACGCGCGTCCCGTGGCAAGAGGCGCCATCGCCGATGCCTACGCAACTTACCCGCATCTTGGCCCCGCACTGCCCGCCATGGGATATTCCGGCTGGCAGCTGGCCGATCTGGAAGCCACCATCAATGCCGCGGAATGCGATCTGGTACTCATCGGCACCCCCATCAGGCTGGACAGACTCATACACATAGACAAACCGCACATGCGCGTACGGTACCGCTATGCAGACCGCGGGGACGGCAGTCTGGAGCAGGCATTGATGCAACGGCTCGACGCCATACCGCACAACCTGCGCACATGACACGCCCGCCCGCAGCCCCCGCACCTGCCGGTGCCACGCATCCTGTCGGGTGACAGGCGGAAAAATGATGCCCGCAGAGGGACTGCGCCCGCATGTGACCGCACAACAACGGCTGCTGCGGCACAGCCCCGGCGGCATATAAAAAAACGCGCGGCGGAAAAAACCGCCGCGCGCTGTCGCATTGCCGGAGTAAAGCGGCCTAGGGCGCTGTCATATGCAGCGAAGGATTTTTGTCACCAATGGACACATACAGGCTGGCAAGGGCCACAAGATATTCGGCCTGCGCGCTGGTCAGCGCGGCTTCGGCACTGGTCAGCGAGGCCTGCGCATCCAGCACGTCGGTGTTTGTACCCACCTGAGCCTGATAGCGTGCCACCGCCATGCGATAGGCTTCCGCGGCCTGATCAACGGTTTTCTGGGCCACCTTGATACGTTTGGCGGCTTCGGACAGTTTAAGATGACGGGACTTGACCTCAAAGGCCACTTCCTGCCGCAGATTCGCTTCGTCCGCCATCACCCTGTTCACCACCTGCGCGGCAGCACTCTGTGCATAATAATCCTTGCCGGAATCGAACAGATTCCACTTGGCGGAAACACCCACCGACCATTCACTGAACTCCGTGGACATGGCGCTGCTGCCGTCCACCACGGGGTTGTCACCCTTTCTCGAATAATCGGCCTCCGCGCCAATCTGCGGATAAAATCCGCTCTGGGCGATGGTTCTGTCTTTGCGGGCCACTTCAATGGCTTTCTGGGCAATGAAAATATCGGGACGGCGCCGGTATGCCCTTTCAAGGCACTCTTCCAGCGTCAGCGAAAACGGCACAAAATCCAGCCGGCCAAGATAGGAGGCACTTGCGTCCAGAGGCAGATTGAGCAGCGTGTTCAGACGGGCAATCTGTGTCTGCACACTGTTTTCCGCCTGCAACAGCTTGTCTTCGGCGTCGGAAACATCGCGCTCGGCCTGCAGCACGTCAATGCGGGGGTTCAGCCCCACATCATAAAATGCCTGCGTGACCTTGAGCTGACTTTGCAGGCGTTCCAGCTGGTCTGCGGCGCTGCGCTGGTTTTCACGCGCGGCGAGCAGCTGCAGAAAATTTTCCTGCACCAGCAAAATGAGCTGCAGTTCCGCGTTGTCCACCTGTGCGGCAGCCTGCTCTTTTTCAAGAGCCGCCTTCTGGTACGTGGACAGTACATTGAATCCCGTGAACAGCGGCTGGGTAAGATTGACCCCGAGCGTATAAAGGTTGTCCTCGTACTGCACGAAATCACGGCGGGGTTTGTCGTGGTCGCTTTTCAGATATCCGTAGCTGCCGGTCAGCGAAGGACCGAACCCGCCGCGGGCAGCCTTGCGCGACTCTTCGGCAGCAAGATCGCCTGCTTTGGCGGCACGGATGCTGGGGTTATCCTGCAGGGCCTTGAGCACCGCCTGCTCCAGATTATACCCGCCCGCGGTGCCGGCATCCGGCATGGTGGCGTTGGCGGCAGCGGCGGCCGAGCTCCACACCAGCACTGCGGCCAGCGTCAGCGGCAGCAGGAATTTTTGCTTCACAACATGCATACGGCCTCCCGGCATCCTGAGCATTATAAAAAACCGACCCCGTCACGCGGAGTTCTTTCCGACAAATTACAGGCAAAGTAGGTCCTCTGCCCCGTGTGTGCTTGGCTCGCGAAGCGCATTAGGCTATCAATGGCACAGCAAACGCCAACACGGAGTCGCCATGCACAAGCCTGCACCCATGATTCGTATCCCGTCTCTTATAGCGGTTTTACTCGTTTTCTTGCAAGTCTATAACGCCGCTGCCGCCGCAGACGGAGAAAAAAGACAGGCCCCCCCGCCGGCACAGGTGGTCACGGCCCATGCGCGCTCCGGCGAAGCAAGCCCCCATGCGGAATACATCGGCACTGTGGAATTTCCCGAAGTGTCCGCCGTGGCATCTGAAGTGGGCGGACGGGTTGCCTCTGTAAGCATAGAGGAAGGCAGAAAGGTGCGGCGCGATGAACAGCTGGCCGTCATCGACAGCCAGCTGCTGTCAAAAGACTATCAGTCGGCCGTGGCGCAGCACCGCACCGTGCTTGCCGATCTGGAAAACGCCGCGCTGGAACTGGAGAGACTGGAAACCCTGCGCGAATCGCGTTCCATCTCGGAACAGCAGTATGATGTGGGCAGATTCAAGGAAGCAGGGCTGCGCCGTAAAGCTGAATCGCTGAAGGCGGAAGCTGAACGGCTGGCAATCCAGATAGGAAAATGCGTCATACGTGCTCCGTTTGACGGCATTGTACTGGAAAAGCTGAGCAGCCCCGGCGAATGGGTTTCGCCGGGAACCGTTGTGGCCAGACTGGCCAGAACCGATGCCATGGACGTACGGGTTTCCGTACCGGAAGCGGTGCTGCCGTTTGTCACCGAGGGACGCAAGGTGGTTGCGCGCACGGGCCAGCAGGAATACGAAGGACACGTCACGGCTGTCATTCCGCTGGGCGATGTGGCCACAAGAACCTTCCCCGTCAAGGTACGGCTCAAACGCACCGACGGGCTGGCGCAGGGCATGCAGGCCCGCGTGGGGCTGCCCACGGATGAGGCGCGTCCCGCCGTGCTGGTGCCCCGCGATGCCGTTATCCGCTCCGCCGGACGCATGGTTGTCTGGACAGTGCAGAACGGCACCGCCGTGCCTGTGGATGTGGTGGTCAACGCATGGCTGGGGCTGGATGCCGCCGTGGCCGGCAAAGGTCTTGTGCAGGGCTCTGAAGTGGTGATCAAAGGTAACGAACGGCTGCGTCCGGGCCAACCTGTCACGGCTGCCCGCTGAGTGTCTTTGCAGAACGCATTGTTTACGCTATGGTGCGCCTGACCCGGTACAGGCAGGCCCTCCGGGGCCGTGATATTTTTTTGCCCACGTATCAACCCCGTAAAGTGGAAACCAATGGAATCGAATATATTCGGCCTGCTTATGCAGGCCACACCGGTAGTTAAAGGTGTTCTGAGCATTCTGGTGCTCATGTCGGTGGCCAGCTGGTCGCTGATGCTGCAGAAATGGATAGTGCTGAGCTCTGCCAGACGCAAGGCGGCTCAGGGACTGAGCGCATTCACCCATGCACGCGACCTGCGCGAGGCTGTGCAGTCACTCAGCGGAGATCATACTTCGCCGCTGTATCAGGTGGCGCAGGAAGGCGTGGCCGAATACAACAGGCTGCGCGACATGCAAAGCAGCGAAGACGTGGTGGCCGACAACGTGCGCCGCGCCCTGCGTCAGGGGGTGAGCATGCAGACTTCCAGACTGTCTTCTTCGCTGGCCTTTCTGGCTACCTGCGCCAACGCCGCGCCCTTTATCGGCCTTTTCGGCACGGTATGGGGCATCATGCACTCGTTTCATTCCATCGGCCTGATGAAGACCGCCTCGCTGGCGGCGGTGGCTCCCGGCATATCCGAAGCGCTGGTGGCAACGGCCATCGGCCTTGGCGTGGCCATTCCCGCCACCGTGGGCTACAACCTGTTCCTCGGCATGCTTAACGGCATAGAGGTGCAGCTGGTCAACTTCGCCGGTGTGTTTCTCAACCGCGTTCAGCGCGAACTGCATGCAGCCGCCCCCTCGCGCGGCGATGCCGCCTAGCGGAGACCCTCATGGGCGTATCTTTTTCCAACAACAAGGGCTTTGTCTCTGAAATAAACGTCACGCCTTTTGTGGACGTCATGCTGGTGCTGCTCATCATTTTCATGGTGACGGCCCCCATGCTTACGCAGGGGCTGGATGTGGACCTGCCCGCCACATCCACCGTGGACGTGCTGCCCACAGACAGCGAAAACATGGTGCTGACCATCAGAAAAGACGGCAGCATGTTTCTTGACGAATATCAGGTGACGCAAGACGACCTGCCCGGTCATCTGGACAGGCTGGTCAAAAGCCGCAACAAGCAGCTTTTTCTGCGGGCCGACAAAGACGTGGCCTATGGCGTGGTGGTTCAGGTGATGGGCATTGTAAAAGGCGCGGGCATTGAAAAGCTGGGTGTGGTGGCAGACCGCATGGAAGAACAGCCCGCCCCCGCCGCCAAAAAAAAGAAATAGCGGGCGCGTAACCTGACAATGCGCATACTATGCACACTCATTTCGCTGCTGCTGCACTGTGCCGTGGTAGTGGCGGCGCTGTACTGGCCGGCTTCGGCTCTTAAGGTGCGTCTGGATGTTCCCGTGTACAAGGTGAACCTTGTCTCGCTGTCCGCCACGGTAAAACACGGCCAGCCCAAACCCGGCACCCCCAAACCGGCACCTTCGTCTAGTGTTGCCAAAGCACCTTCCAGCGGTGTGGCGCAGCCGGTTCCTCCGCAGCCCAAAGCCGTACCCAAAACACAAAAGCTGCCGGAACCGGTAAAAAAACCGCAACCCGCGCCCCCCAAACCGGCACCTGCACCGCAGGATGCCGCCGCCCTGCCCAAGGCACCTGAAAAACCCAAAAAGCCTGAAGAAAAGCCGAAGCCGGAGCCGGAAAAGAAACCGGAGAAAAAAACCGCACCCGAACCGGAAAAAAAGCCGGAACCGGAAAAAAAGGTGCAGGAAAAGCCCAAACCGCAGCCGCCTAAAAAGGCGCCCGCGCAGCCTTCGGCCGACGATATTTTAAAACAGGCGCTGGCAGAAACCAGCGCCACGGTAAAAAAACAGGATACCCGGCAACGTGATGTCCTGCTTGATGAACTGGCTTCGCTGCGAGCGGAGGTTTCTTCGCGCAGCGACGGACAAGGCACCGGCAACGAGGCCGGCGGCACGGCCGACGACGGACAGGGCGGCCGTCAGGACGGCCAGGGACTGGGACTGGCCGATATCTACAGTGCGCTTGTCAAAGAACGGGTGCAGCAGAACTGGCGTTTTCCGCAGCTTGCCGAACGCGTCAACCTGATAACCGTACTGCGCATCAGGCTGGCACCGGACGGGTCGCTGCTTGATGTCTCTGTCGAAACACCTTCGGGCCGCCCCGATTACGACAGTTCCGCCGTGAACGCCGTGCACGCCACCGACGACCTGCCGCCCCCGCCTGTGCCGGAACTGCAGGACCTGCGCATCACATTCAACCTGCAGGACATGATGTAGCGCCGCGGGGCGCGGCACCCACGACAACACCGGCCACGAAAACACCAGAATGCTGCCGGATAAAACCGGAAGAGACGCGAATAATGAAAAAACAGAATGTTACCTTTTTCTGCGCGGTACTGCTGGCGTTGGTGCTGCATACCGCCAGAGCACAGGCGGCCCCTGTGGAGATAGACATCTTCGGCCCCGGTCAGAATCTGACCTATGTGGCCATGTCTGAACCTGTCACCGATGCCGGCGCCCCGCTGCCCGCCATGGCGCCCGAACTGCACAGGCTTATACGCCACAACCTCGGTTTTCTGCCGTTTCTTGACTTTGTGGACGGCAAAACCGTTATCGGCGGCAACACCCCGCAGGCGTACAAGGCCCCGGGCATCGATTTCAGGCGTTATCTGCTGGCCGGCACAGACCTGCTGATTGTCACCGGCTGGCCGCAGACACAGCAGGGGCAGAGCAGCAGAGTGGAGCTGCGAGTCTATGAAACAGGTCAGGGCAGCATGCTGCTGGGCAAGGCGTACTACGTCACGTCCGAATCACTGCTGCCCGTGGTGGCCGACAAATTCTGCAGCGACTTCATGAAAATGCTCACGGGACGGGGCGACTTTTTCCTGTCCACGCTGGCTTTTGTCAGCCAGAGCAGAAACGGCCAGAAAGACATCTGGGCAGTACGCCCCACAGGGCGCGACCTGCGGCAGCTCACCGCGGTGCAGGGCATTGCCCTGTCACCTTCATGGTCGCCCGACGGGCGTTATGTCATTTTCAGCCACATCGGCGAACGCAGTCATGCACTGGGTGTGTGGGACCGCATCAACAACCGCACCCAGCTTATCCGGTTTCCGGGCAACACGGTCATCGGGCCGACTTTTCTGCCGGACAACAGAGTGGCTGTCAGCCTTGCCGTCAACGGCAACCCCGACATTTTTCTGCTGAACCACATCTTTAAAAAGCAGAAAGTGCTTGAGCAGAGCTGGGGCATTGACGTATCGCCATCACTGGATGCCACCGGCAAAAAAATGGCATTTGTCTCCAGCCGGCTGGGCAATCCCAACATTTTTCTGAAAGATCTGGATTCCGGCAGTGTCAGACGCATATCCCGCGAAGGCAAATACAACACATCGCCGGATATCAGCCCCGACGGAACGCTGATAGTGTATTCGCGCCGCACCGGCGACGGGCACCGCATATTTGTGCACGATCTGGTGACCGGACGCGAAAAACAGATAACCTTCGGGCCGGGCAATGATGAAATGCCCAGCTTTGCACCGGACAGCTACTTTATAGCCTTTGCCTCGAACCGCAGCGGCAAATATAAAGTGTATCTGACAACACGCCACGGAGGCACCCCCAAAATGGTCGATACAGGCTCTCACGATGCCTCGTTTCCTGCATGGGGCAAACTTTCTGACTGATTACAATGCGTAACGGGGGTGTGACAATGTTGTCACGCCCCCGCAGTTTATGTACGTTGCGTATTATAACAGTCTGTCAGTTCAGGGGATCACCCATCCCCCCTTGACAAATCATTGAGGCAGCGTAGAATTGCGTCCTAGTTTTATCGGGTTAGAAGGGAAAATGGTGTCCGCTATCCGCCCGGTATGCAATTCTCGCAAAAACGAATTTTTACTTCTGTTCAGGAGGCTACAGCATGCGCAATGTTAACCGTCTGGGTTTGGCTCTGATCCTTGCCCTGGCACTTACCACCGGCTTTGGCTGCGCCAAGAAGCAGGTCGCGGCAACCCCCGAAAAGGCTGCCACCGAAACCGTGGTCGTTTCCGAAGATTCCTCTTCTTCCTCCTCTGCCATGAGTGAAGAAGCCCTTGCCGCCTACGAAAAGGCCAAAGCCGTTGTCACCGGCAACGTGGTCTACTTCGAGTTTGACAAGTTCGACCTGAAGGCCGAAGGCAAAGAACTGCTGAAGGGCAAGGCTGAAGCTCTGAAGGCCTACCCCCAGCTGCGCGTTCTCATCGAAGGCAACTGCGACGAACGCGGCACTCAGGAATACAACCTTGCACTGGGCGAACGCCGCGCACGCGCCGCGTTTGAATACCTTGTGCTGCTGGGCGTACGTCCCGACCAGCTTGAAATCGTCAGCTACGGCGAAGAACGCCCCGCAGTTTCCGGCAACAACGAAGCTGCCTGGGCCAAAAACCGCCGCGCAGAATTCAAGCTTATCAAATAGTAAGCTCTTCATTGCCAATAGAGAAGCCGCCTGAAAGGGCGGCTTTTTTTATTGCCGCACCCCCGTCAGGCTACGCCCGACCCGCTGCGGGCGGCATTGACGACCGGCCCCCTGCAAAAGCCCGCCTGTGCCAGTCGCATGACGTTTGCGGCAGGACACGGCCATACCGGTGCAGCCCTGTCCGGCAGCCTGCAACCGGCCCCGGAATGAACAGACCGCACGCAGACAGGGAAGCTTACGAGGGCAGCGGCACCACCTGCGGCAGCCGGATCAACGGACGGCAGAGACAGCAAAAGCGCCCGCGGCGTTGCCGCGGGCGCTGAAAGTATGCTGCAGATACAGACAGATGCGCTAGTCTTCCACCGCGCACCCCAGTGAACGGGCAATGTGCTTGGCCGCCCTGCGACCGGCCCCCATGGCCAGAATAACCGTGGCGGCACCGGTCACTATATCACCACCGGCATATACGCCGGGCATGCTTGTTTCGCCGGTTTCCTCGTCCACCGACACATAGCCCCTGCCCGTCAGCTTCAATTCAGGTTCATTTTCCAGCAGTACGGGGTTGGACCGTGTGCCGACGGCAATAACGGCAAGGTCTGTGGGCAGTTCCACGGTGGCACCCTGCACGGCCACCGGCCGGCGGCGACCGGACTCATCGGGTTCCCCCAGCTCCATTTTCTGCAGCACAACGGCTGCCAGACTGCCGTTTTCACCGGCACGGAATTCCAGAGGACCGCACAGTTCGGCCACCTGCACGCCTTCTTCAATGGCGTGTTCCACTTCTTCGTGGCGTGCAGGCATTTCTGCCTGCGTACGGCGATAGACGATATGCACAGATTCGGCGCCCAGCCGCATGGCTGTACGGGCCGCATCCATGGCCACGTTGCCCCCGCCGAAAACAGTCACGCGGCGGCCGCGGATGATGGGGGTGTCATATTCCGGAAAAGAATACGCCCGGCCCAGATTCACACGGGTAAGATACTCATTGGCGGAAAACACGCCGTTGAGATTTTCTCCCGGTACTCCGAGAAAACGCGGCAGCCCCGCCCCGACTCCGATAAAGACCGCCTTGTACCCCTGTGCGAAAAGATCGCTTATGGAAAATGTTTTGCCGCCCACTCTGTTGCGGACAAATTCCACCTGCAGTTCACGCAGGGCGTTCACTTCCTTGGCGACAATCTTTTCCTTGGGCAGACGGAATTCGGGAATACCGTACACAAGCACGCCGCCCAGTTCGTGCAGGGCCTCGAAAACAGTAACCTTGCACCCGTGCGCGGCCAGATACCCCGCCGCAGTGAGGCTGGCAGGTCCGCTGCCGATACAGGCGACCTTTTTTTCCGGGTCAATGTAAGGGCATTCCGGTTTACCGGTTATCAGACCGCAGGCGTCACGGTGCATGTATTCGTCGGCCACAAAACGTTCCAGACGGCCGATGGCCACCGGCTGCCCTTTTGCCTGCAGTATGCACGCCCCCTCGCACTGCGATTCCTGAGGGCACACCCGCCCGCACACGGCAGGCAGGCTGTTGGTGGTTTTGATAATCCGGTAGGCATGTTCCACATCGCCCTGCGCCAGCGCGGCGATGAACTGCGGTATGGGCACTTCCACAGGGCAGCCCTTGACGCAGCGGGGCTTTTTGCACTGCAGACAGCGCCCGGCCTCCTGCCGCGCCATTTCCGGCGTATACCCCAGCGCCACTTCGTCAAAATTACGCACGCGTTCCGCGGGCGGCTGGTTGGGCATGGGCACACGGGGCAGTACGGGCTTTTTACTTGCTTTCATTACACTTGCACCTGCAGTGATGGTCGTAGGATTCACGCTCCAGCGGGCGGAATGCGCCCAGCCGCTGCCGCAGTTCCGCAAAATCCACCTTGTGTCCGTCAAACTCCGGTCCGTCCACACAGGCAAAACGGGTCTCGTTGTCCACCGTCACGCGGCAGGCGCCGCACATGCCTATGCCGTCCACCATTATGGAGTTCAGGCTCACCGTGGTTTTCACGCCGAAAGGTTCTGTGGTGCGGGCAACAGCCTCCATCATGGGCACAGGGCCCACGGCCACCACTTCGCTTACACTGTCGTCTGCTTCCAGCCGCTGCCGCAGCAGTTCGGTAACCAGCCCTTTATGTCCGTAGCTGCCGTCATCGGTGGAGACAAGCACTTCAGGAGCAAATTCCTTGAGCTCTTTTTCAAACAGCAGCAGATCTTTGCTGCGGGCGCCGATGATGGCGACCACGTGGTTGCCGGCTTTATGGTGCCCCTTGGCAATGTGATGCATGGCGGCAATGCCGGTGCCGCCGCCCACACAGATGACTGTGCCGCCCTGCTCTATATGCGTCGCACGTCCCAGAGGACCGCACAGGTCAAGAATGGCATCGCCCTCGTTCAGGTCTTCCAGCATGGCCGTGCTTTTGCCCATGACCAGATACACGATGGTTATGGTGCCTTTTTCAGGGTCGGCATCCGCGATGGTCAGCGGAATACGTTCACCATGTTCGCACACGCGCAGAATGACAAAGTTGCCCGGCTGCGCCTTGGCGGCAATATGCGGAGCATCGATGACCAGCTTGCTGGTCTGGCCGGGGATCAGCCGCTCCTTGGAAATAATTGTATTTTCCATATGCTATCCGTTTGCTTGCTGCTCCGGTCATGCCGGACAGACATGAAGCTTATCATCCGTTCCTGCAGAAAAAGCGTGCTGCGCTGACTGTGCAGCCGCACAACCATAGACAAAACACCATCACAGGCATGCAAGTCAACCTTGTGCCGCGGGGTGCAAGCCAGATGCGGAATACGGGCCCGCCGGCGGACAACGGCTGCGGCTGCATCCGCAGACCGCCAGTGTATGCCGGATACGCTGCAACGAGTATTATTACGCTGCCGCAGAAGATGCGCAAGCAACGGTATTTTTCTGCCTGCATCCTGCACGACCGCCGCAGGATGCAGGCAGCGGCAGAAATCAGACGCCGGAATAACTGTCCACCACGGCTGCCGCACGGCGCGCCGCAGCATCCACGCGGACCCGCAGCGAAGCGGCATACGCTTTCATATCAGCCACAGGTACCGTGGCCACGCCGGAATCCATGGCCGCCTGCGCCACGGCGGGAGTTTCCCACTCCAGCACACGCGGGTCCAGCGGCTTCGGTATGACATAGTCCACGCCGAACTCCAGAGAATCCACACCGTACAATGCGCAGATTTCTGCAGGAACAGGCTCGCGCGCCAGCGCCGCCAGCGATCTGGCAGCGGCGATTTTCATGGCCTCGTTGATTTCCGTGGCGCCCACGTCCAGTGCTCCGCGGAAAATATACGGAAAACCGGAAACATTGTTCACCTGATTGGGAAAATCGGAACGCCCTGTACCCATGATGCAGCCGGGGCAGGCTTCTTTGGCATCGGGATATGCAATTTCCGGATCGGGATTTGCCATGGCGAACAGCACCGGATCCTTTGCCATGGCCCGCACCATGTCTTTGGAAACAAGGTCTTTTGTGGACAGACCAAGGAACATGTCCGCCCCTTTCATCACATCTTCAAGACTTCCGGCATCTTTTTTCTGAGCAAACCGTTTCTTGTAGCTGTTCAGATCGCTGCGTCCGGCATGGATAAGCCCCCGCGAGTCGAACATGTAGATATTTGCAGGATCGACGCCGAGTGCAACATAGAATGTGGCACAGGCAATGCCTGCAGCTCCGGCTCCCACAACCACAACCTTCATGTCTTCGGCCCTGCGGTTGGTTATATCCAGCGCGTTGAGCAGCCCCGCTCCGGAAATCACGGCGGTGCCGTGCTGATCATCATGAAACACGGGAATATTCATCTCGCGCTTGAGCGTCTCTTCGATGTAAAAGCATTCCGGAGCCTTGATGTCTTCCAGATTGATCCCGCCGAAGGTGGGCTCCAGCGTTTTCACCACCTCGATAAGCTGATCGGCGCTGCGCACGTCCAGATTGATGTCAAACACGTCGATGTCGGCAAAGGTTTTGAACAGCACGCCTTTGCCTTCCATAACCGGCTTTCCTGCCAGCGGGCCGATGTTACCCAGCCCCAGAACCGCGGAACCGTCTGAAACCACGCCCACAAGGTTGGAACGGCCGGTATACAGCGCGGCCTTTGCCGGATCTTCGCGGATGGCTTTGCAGGCTTCGGCCACGCCGGGCGAATACGCCATTGAAAGATCTTTCTGGTTTCTGCAGGGCTTTGCGGGAACGACTTCCAGCTTACCGGGGCGCGGAGCCTCATGATATTTCAGTGCTTCTTCTTTTGTGAAAAGAGCCATTGTCAGCCTCCTGAGTGGTCACAGATCAAGTTTGGGGGTTACATACAGCTCGCCGCCGCAGGCATCGTTGATCACCAGCAGCGGAAAATCACGCACCGTCAGCCTGCGCACGGCTTCCGGGCCCAGCTCTTCATAGGCCACAACCTCGGCGGCCAGAACACACTGTGACAGCAGCGCACCGGCGCCGCCCGTGGCTCCCAGATACACAGCGCCATGCTCACACATGGCGTTGCGCACCGTGTCGCTGCGCTTGCCCTTGCCTATGGTGGCACGCACCCCCAGTGCAAGCATGCGGGGAGTGTAGCTGTCCATCCGGCCGCTTGTGGTGGGCCCTGCCGACCCGATGGGGCGTCCCGGCGGCGCGGGTGCCGGTCCCACATAGTACACGACCGCTCCTTCCGTCGGAAAAGGCGGGGTGCCGCCGCTGTCCAGCTGTTCCATGATGCGTTTGTGCGCCGCATCGCGGGCTGTATATATATCGCCCGAAAGCAGCACGACATCACCGGCGCGCAGTTGCAGCACATCCTCAGACCTGAGTGGTGTGGTAAGATGCCAGGTAGCCATCAGAGAATCACCTCTCTGTGCCGCGCCGAATGGCACTGCACATTCACCGCCACAGGCAGGCTGGCAATATGGCAGGGATGCAGGGCAATTTTCACAGCCAGACATGTCGTGCGTCCGCCAAGGCCCATGGGACCGATGCCCAGCGCGTTGAGCGCATCCAGCAGCTCGGTTTCCATGGCGGCCACTTCCGCATCGGGGTGCACGTCGTCCAGTCTGCGGAACAGCGCCCGCTTTGCCCGCGCGGGAGCAAGGTCGAACGTACCGCCTATACCCACTCCCACGATGGTGGGCGGGCAGGGGTTGGGACCGGCTTCGGCCATGCGGCGTACCACAAATTCCTTTATACCCTGCCAGCCCTGCGCGGGGGTCAGCATGGTGCAGCGCGACATGTTTTCGCTGCCGCCGCCTTTGGCCATATAGCGTATGGTCAGCCGGTCGCCTTCCACCAGTTCCGTATGCACGATGGCGGGACGGTTGTCGCCGGTGTTGCAGCGCGTAAGCGGATGGCACATGGACTTGCGCAGGCAGCCTTCTTCATACGCCTGCGCCATGGCGCTGTTCAGCACATGCTGCAGCGAACCGCCACCCAGACGCACGTCTTCGCCCATTTCCACAAAAAAGACCGCAGCGCCGGTGTCCTGACACAATGCCAGTCCGCCGGATGCGGCAAGGTCGGCGTTTTCCAGCAGCTGACGCAGCACCTCTCTGCCCGAAGCCGAAGTCTCACTCTCCATGCTGCTTTTCAATGCGGCGTACACATCATCGCCCAACACCCTGTTGGCGGCCAGAATCATCTGCCGTACCGCAGCGTGCACAGCGGACGCTTCTATTATCCTCATATGGTCACACCTTTTCCGACATATTGCAGACATACCGGCCCGCGCGGCGGCATACGGCACCGGACACGGCCCCGTCCGCGCGCGCAACCCCTGTCTTAAACGTCTTCTTTGCGTTCGTCACCCCCATACAGTGGCATAACATGCCCCGCATGTTCATTTTTTGCACCATATCCGCCGGAGAGATCGCACATAAAAAAGCCGCCCCTTACGGGGCGGCCGTCAATGTTTCAGGTTTCCGGCGGTGCGGCGCACAGGCCGCAGCCCGCTAGGAGCCGTTGTTGGGCTGAATGAGAATGGTCGGATACATGCCGCGCGGGTCACCGTCCTGATAGGGCTGGATGATGTTGAACGTGAAGTTCTTACCCTTCTGTGCGTGTCCTGTGCCTTCGCTGCCATCAAAAAATGCACCGTTTTCGCTGAGAATACGTTTGATGCGCTTTTTGAAGGAATCAAGGAACGGACCGCCCTTGCCGCGGAAGGTCATACGCCCCATGGTCACTTCACCGTCCACTTTGGCAAACTCTTCAAAGCTGATGGAATGGGCAGCCAGATCGGCCTTGTTGCGGATATATCCCCACACAAGGTGACCGGCCGGAATTTCCAGCGGCTCTTCCAGATCGATGATGGTGTGCGGCATGACCACGCATCCGTCACCGATTTTCAGCGGACTGCTTTCGCTGCCCTGCAGGAACGAGTTGAACCCGGTGAAGATCATGTCGCCCAGATGCGCGTTGATGATCTTTCCGCCGTGGGCAGTGACGCAGTTGCGTTCCAGACGGCTGTTGATGATGTAGCAGTTTTCCTGCGCGTTGCTGCCCTTGCCCATCCATGCGTTATCCAGATAGGCGCGCTGTGACACCAGCACATTTTCGCCGATGACGGTGTCGCCTTTTATGACGGCATATCCGCTGACGGACGCACCGGAAGCCGACCCGGCGCCGCTGGCCATATGACCCGAGGCAAAGACCTCCTCGAAATCCTCCTGCCGCACTTCCACAAACTCCATGAGGACGCCTGTGGGGCAGGAACCGGCTTCCTGCGATATGTACTTGTCAAGAATGGCTTTATCAAAGCTGTAGTGGAACTCCAGCTCATCACCGCTCTTTATCCATATCTGTCCGGGTTCCACGCATTTGCCCACCAGTTCGCCTGTCTGCACATACGAGAAGTAGCGCACCACGCTGTTGTGGATGGTGGAAAGGTCCACCGTTGCAAAGGAACCGATGAAGCTGCCTTCCGTAAGCGAACCGTGGATGTTTGCATAAGGCATGGCCACGGTGTTGCGGATGGTGAACTCTTCCGGCGATTCCGGATCGTGCGAGTTGGAATGCACCAGCGTCTTGTTCAGAAAGCTGTCCTTGATGGTGATGACCTCGTCGTCATGCAGAGGAATCATCTTGCCGTCGCAGACAAAATGCTGACCCTTGCGCTTCAGTTCGTCACCGCGGATATCGCTCTTGTACAACGCAGAATGCAGCACGTTGACACGGCCCAGAAAGTAGCTGCCGGCAAGACTCGAGTTCTTGAAGTGGAAATGCACGGGGTCATCGGCCGAAAGGCCGTAGAATGCATAGAACTTCGAGTAATGCAGGTGCGGCGTCTGCCGGCGCACGTAGTCGCCCACGTCAAACTTCTGATGGCGAAGGTTGACGTTCACCCGGTCAATGATGCGCTCCAGAAGCAATTCCAGCTGCGTCATGGCTTGTCTCCGTAACAGCGCGGTCCCATTGCCGCGGGACCGCAGTTGTCGGTTGTTCCTACGTCAATGCGCAGTAGGTTGTTAGCGGACAGTTGTCCTCGGCTCCGTTTTTATGAGCCTTTTCATGGATTTCGCACAAGGCAGCGTCCATGGTCGCGTATATGTGGTCTTCTCCGATGCGTTCCCACACGTGGGTACGCTTGAGCACCGCAGTGACAGCCTCGTTCATGCCCGAAAAAGACAGATCGATGCCGGCGCTGCGTACACGGTCGATAAGCAGTCCCAGTGCTTCTTCGCCCGATGCGTCAATATCGTTGATGCCGTTGCACACTATCAGAATGTGGCGCAGGCGGGGCATGGCCTCCATGCGTTCCATTATCTGGTCTTCCAGAAAGCTGGCGTTGGCGAAAAACAGCGGCCCGTCAAAACGGACAACGGCCATATACTCGCACTGACGCAGCCCTCTGGCCTCCGCATCGCGCATATCCAGATTTTCGTCGCGCGACAGGTTCGCCACGCGGGGACGCATGGATTTATACAGGAACACACCCAGCGACAGCACCACGCCCACAAAGATACCCTTGTCCAGATGCGGCGCAAACGCCAGCGTGCACAGAAAAGATACAATGGAAATGGCACCGTCGTACCACTGGGCCTTCCATGCATGGCGGAAGCCCTGCGCGTTGATCAGCCCGATAACCGCCATCATGATGACCGCTGCCAGCACCGACTGCGGGAGATGATACAGCAGCGGGGTGAAAAACAGCAGCACAATGACCACAGCCATGGATGTGAACACGCTGGAAAGCCCGCTTACGGCACCGGAAGCCAGGTTGACCGCCGAACGCGAAAACGAACCGGATGCGGGATAGCTTTTGCCCACCGCGCCCAGAATGTTGGCAAGCCCCTGCCCCACAAGTTCCTGGTTGGGGTCAAGACGCTGACCTGTTTTGGCGGCCATGGCCTTGGCAATGGAAATGGCTTCCATAAAGCCCAGCAGCGAAATAATGGCAGCATAGGGAAGCAGCTGCAGCATGACGCTGATATCAAGGGTCGGAATGGAAAGCGTGGGCAGACCGCTGGGCACGGTGCCCACCACCGCACCGCCGCCCATCATGGGCAGTGCGTTCACGTCAAGAGGTCTGTTACCCACCTTCAGGCGCCACACGCGTCCGTCGGTCTGCATACCGTCGGGAGTCTGCCCCTGCTGATAAAAAAGCATGGAGCCGTCGGCCATGACCACACCGTCAAACAGCATGTCGCGCAGCGCGGCTCTGTCGTTATGAATGCCGCCTTTCAGGCGGTCCATGGCCAGCCCCACTTCCTTGATGCGGTATTCCAGCTCAAGGTGGGCATTGTCATCGGCCAGGCCTTTTGCTTCTTCAAGCTTTCTGCCCAGCTCCGCGCGTTTTTCTCCCAGTGCGGGAATGGCGTTCACCTTCTGGTTAAAGGCGGCGATCAGCTCCGAGGCCGCGGGGGCCTTGAGCGCGGTAACGGGAGCCTTGGCATCGTGCTGAAACCCGATACCCCACGATATGGTGGTGGTCAGCGCCACGGCCACCAGCACGTTGGGCACCTTGGGCATGTACCGTTTGAGCAGATACATGATGGCAAAGGCCAGCACCCCCATGACAAGGGTCGGCCAGTGCGTGAAATTCATTGCGCTTTCAATGACGCGGATAATGGTTTCGTAGTGATGCTCGGCTTTGTCCACATACACGCCGAACAGCTTGGAAAGCTGCGAGGTGGCAATGATGATGGCCGCCGCGTTGGTAAACCCGTTGACCACGGGGTGCGACAGAAAGTTAACCACCAGCCCCAGCCGCAGTACACCCAGCGCCAGCTGAAAAAGTCCCACCATCAGAGCCAGCATGATGGCGTATGCTATGTACGCCTCGCTGCCCTGCGTGGCGAGAGGAGCAAGCGAGGCCGAGGTCATCAGTGAGACCACAGCCACCGGACCGGTGGCAAGCTGACGGCTGGAACCGAACAGCGCCGCTACCAGCGGAGGAAGAAAAGAGGCGTACAGACCGTAATATGGAGGCAATCCCGCAAGCTGCGCATAGGCCATGGACTGCGGAATTAGGACCAGCGCCACCGTGAGACCGGAAATCAGATCCGCTCTCAGGCTTTCGCCGGTATACCCTTTGAACCATCCGAGGAAAGGGAAGACTCTCGTCAGCATTCGTTCACCCGTCGCTTTGTATCTTCCGCAGCCGGACGGAATAATCCTGCCCTGCCCGACGCGGAAACTGCCTGAACATGCCGGAAAAAACCGGCAGCGATGCACAAGGATTCCCGGCACCCGCGCGGGCCACTGCGCGCTGCCATGCGGAACCCTGCCGCACCGTCATAACTGCAAACACTCCGGCCAGATGCATACCGGCTGCCCACCGGCGCTTCCGGCTGCCCGCCGGAAAGCATATGTTCAATGCATATGACCAATTGTGACCCTTAAAAATTTTTCTCCCAAAACACAAGGTAAAAATTTCACAAGCTATAATATATGTCAAAACAAAGACATAGAAGTCATTTCGACAGACTTGAAAGTTTTGTCAACCTCTTTCTGGGATGTGATTTTTTACACAGGACGCCTGCCCCCGGGCCGCCGGCACACACGTGCCCCCCGCACAGGCCTGCATGCCGTACGGCTTTGAACACCCCTACCCCGCATCAGGCATGGACCACGGACCCCGCACCCGAAGCGTTTTGGCAGCCAACCCGTACAGGGTATGCCGCAGGCGGCAGAACAGTGCCCCGTCGCACAACGGTTCAAAGCGGCGCACACCTTTTCCGCAGCAGGCTGCAGCAAAATGCAGCAGCGCACCACCATGAGACATCTGCTCGTTCCCGAGTCAAACAAGCGGCCGCAGGTGCACAGGGCATTCTGCACACACCGTGCCTGAAAGAGGTGTTCACGAAAGACAGATTGCCCCGCCATAAAATATTTCTTTATGCATGCCGCATTAGCGCCGCATGCGTTATTCCAATCAAAGCCTAAAACCTGATTATGGGCAGTGTGTCAACACCCGCCATGTTGCATGATGTCCATATGCGTATTTCCTGTGATTTTTTTCGCGCATCAAAAAAAAACGGCCCCGCAACGGGGGCCGTTTCATTTATTATCATTTTCATGCAGACCGGAAGATATCAAACCGGCGTCACTGGATTTTTTTCAGTGCGAAGTTGAGCATCTTTTCCGCTTCCACAAAGTCGGGTTTTAATTTCAGAGCCATACCCGCAGCCTTGGCTACTCTGTCCCACTTGCCCCAGTCCACATACAGCCGGCCGAGGTTAAAAAACAGATGCGGGTCATGCCCCGTGTACTTGGCAGCCTTGAAGTAATACTTTTCGGCCACGTCGAACTTGCCCAGCTTGCGCAGGGCAATGCCGATACGGTTGTACAGATGCACCGACTCGGGGCTTTCATCCAGCGCCTGCGCAAGGTATTCAAAAGCTTCTTCGTAGCGGCCCGCTTTCAGAAAGCGGTCGCCAATCTCGCCCTTCAGCTCGGCATCGTCTTCAAACCGGGCAACCAGTCCGCGGAAGTGTTTCTGCGCATCCTCAAACTGACGGTCGTCCAGCATCTGCTGCCCGCGCCGCATCTCAGCCTCTTTCGACGCTTCAAACTGCCTGAGCTGTTCCTGCGCTTCGGACACGGCGGCCTCTTCCAGCGCCTTGACCAGCGATGCCACCACATCCAGCACTTCACGTTCCGCACCGGGTTTGTAAGAAATGGTCAACGGAAAAACCCTGCGCAGTTCGGCGTCATTATTCAGATGATGCGCCGCATCATCCAGCAGACGCTCGAATTCCTCTTTCTCCGCCTTCATCAGCGGGTTTTTAAGAACAGCCAGCAAAGCAGTGTGATACGACTGCGCAGCGGGCATAACCTTGCCCTGCCGCAGCAGCGAACGCACCTGCGTAAGCTGTTTCCGCGCTCTGGTCAGTTCAGCAGACATTCTTTTCTCCGGTCGGCACGGCTACTTTCCCAGATGTTCGCGCAGCAGTTTGCGGAACCTGCCGAAGAAGTAGTGGCTGTCGTTGGGTCCCGGGCTGGCTTCGGGGTGGTGCTGCACCGAAATGACCGGTTTGACGGTATGCTCGAAACCCTCAAGCGTATTGTCATTCAGGTTCACATGGGTCACACGCACATCGGGAACTGCATCCAACTCTACACAGAACCCGTGGTTTTGCGAAGAGACTTCTATGCGCCCCGTTGTCAGGTCCTTCACCGGGCTGTTGCAGCCGTGGTGCCCGAATTTAAGCTTGCGCGTGGTACCGCCCAGCGCATGCCCGAGCAGCTGATGCCCCAGACAGATGCCGGCCACGGGCATCATGTCGGTCAGTTTTGCGATTTCGGCTATTTCAGCCTTCAGCGTTGCCGGGTCTCCGGGACCGTTGGAAAGGAACACGGCCTCGGCACCGCAACGCTGCACGTCCTGCGCGGTAAAAGAAGGCGGCACCACAAGCAGGTCCAGTCCTTCTGCGGCAAGCAGGCGCAGAATATTCCATTTGATGCCGAAGTCATAGACCACCACACGCGGCCCCTTGCCCGGCCATGCGTACACCCCGTCCTGCAGAGTCACTTTCTGAGGGCGCTCGCCGTCCCAGCGGTAAGGGCTTTCGGGTGCCACGCGCACAACCAGATTCTGGCCTTCCATGGACGGCAGGTCTTTTGCCCGCTGCACCAGCGCCGCGGGGTCGGTCTCCGCAGTGGAGATAATGCCCCGCATGGCTCCGTGCATGCGCAGATGACGGGTAAGGGCGCGGGTGTCTATGCCTTCGATGCCCATAATTCCGTTACGCTTGAGATAATCGGGAAGCGACGCCACGGAACGCCAGTTGGAGGGCACCTTGCAGCATTCCTTAACAATGAACGCCTCAACGTGCACCTTGCCGGATTCCACGTCTTCGCGGGTCACTCCGTAGTTGCCGATAAGCGGATAGGTCATGCAGACCATCTGCCCCGCATACGAAGGATCCGTCAGCACTTCCTGATAGCCGGTCATGCCGGTGTTGAAAATCACCTCACCACCCGTCTCTCCGGGGCCGGTAAAGGAACGGCCTTCCAGTACGAAGCCGTCTTCAAGGGCCAGCAGCGCTCTCATCCTTCGTTCTCCCGTATCATGTTGATAATTACGTCGATATCCCCGGGGCGGTCCACACCGTGCGTCCGGTATGCCGTTTCCACCACCCGTATGGGTATATTGTTTTCCAGAAGCCGCAGCTGCTCCAGTTTTTCCGTACGCTCAAGCACGGACTGTTCCAGCTGCGTAAAACGCCGCAGAGCCTGATACCGGAAAGCATACAGCCCCACGTGCCCCATGCAGGGCGCACCGGACTGCCCGTCGCGGCAGTACGGTATGGCTGCCCGCGAAAAATACAGAGCGTCACCCCCCGCCGTGCACACCACCTTGACCACATCGGGACAGGCGGCCTGCTGCGGGCTGATGGCCCGCGCCAGAGTGGTTACCTGCACGGCGGCATCTTCAGCAAAAGGCCGCACCAGCTCGGAAAGCATGCGCGGCTCCAGTGCGGGCTCGTCACCCTGAATATTAACCACCACGGCGTCCTCGTCCAGCTGCAGCAGCGTTGCCGCTTCAAAAACGCGGTCGGTGCCGCTGGGGTGGTCGGAACGGGTCATCACATACGGCACGTCCAGCGCGTGCGCCGCTTCCGCAATCCGTCCGTCGTCCGTGGCCAGCACCACCTGCTGCAGCTGCGGACACAGGCTTGCCCTGTGCCACACATGCCAGAACATGGGGCGGCCCTGAATATCTGCCAACGGTTTGCCGGGAAAACGGGAAGAATCGTATCGTGCCGGGATTATTCCGTAACATGCTGTTGCGGTCATGAGTCCTGCCGGAATATAGCTGCGTGGCGGCGGGTGCCGCCCGGTAACAGTGCGCCAAATCGATGGACTATACCTGCAAACGCCGCAGGAGGAAAGAGCTTTCAACCGGCCGGAACCCGCACGGACTGCCGCAAATCGGCAGGACACGCAACATACTGCCGCTGCGGATTATTTTCAGCGCTCATGCCTTATGTTGACCGCACACCGCATCTATAGCATAACACCGCCCTCGCGGGTGTCCCTTGCAGGGCGCCGCAAAACCACCCCGCCGAGGTTTCACCGTGAACAGGGAACATCAGAGAGAAGTAGACAAACGCCGCACGTTCGGCATCATCAGCCACCCCGACGCAGGCAAGACGACCCTTACCGAAAAGCTGCTGCTTTTCGGCGGGGCCATACAGATGGCCGGCACCGTCAAGTCGCGCAAGGCAGCCCGCCACGCCACGTCAGACTGGATGGCCATGGAGCAGGAACGCGGCATATCCGTCACCACCTCGGTGATGAAGTTCCACCACAACGGCTACGAAATAAATCTTCTCGATACCCCCGGTCACCAGGATTTCTCGGAAGACACCTACCGGGTGCTCACCGCGGTGGACAGCGCGCTGCTGGTCATCGACTCCGCCAAAGGCGTGGAAGCGCAGACCCTGAAGCTGATGGATGTGTGCCGCATGCGCAGCACTCCCATTGTCACCTTCATCAACAAGCTGGACCGTGACGGCCTGCATCCGCTGGAAGTGATGGATGACATTGAAAGCCGCCTCAATATCCAGTGCAGTCCGCTTACCTGGCCCATCGGCATGGGAGCGGATTTTAAAGGCACATGGGACATACGCACCGGACGGCTGCATATGTTCACCCCCGCCAACGACGGGCGCATCGCCTCGGGGCGCATCATTGAAGGACTGGACAACCCGGAACTGGACGAAGCGCTGGGCGAACAGGCCGTTACGCTGCGTGACGAGCTGGCGCTGCTGGCAGAAGCCGGAAACCCCTTTGATAAGGAACGGTACCTCAAAGGTGAACTGACCCCGGTGTTTTTCGGTTCGGCCATCAACAATTTCGGTGTGCGTGAAATGCTGGACACCTTTGTGGATCTGGCACCGGCTCCCCAGCCGCGTCCGGCCACAACCCGCACGGTTTCACCCTATGAAGAAGATTTTTCCGGTGTGGTTTTTAAGATTCAGGCAAACATGGACAAAAACCACCGCGACCGCATCGCCTTCATGCGTATCTGCTCCGGCAAGTTCACACGCGGCATGAAAGTGCGTCATCACCGCATCGGCAAAGAAGTGGCACTGGCCAATGCCACCATATTCATGGCGCAGGACAGAACCGGCGTGGAAGAGGCATGGCCCGGCGACATCATAGGCATACACAATCACGGCACCATCAAGATAGGGGACACTTTTTCCCTACGCGAGCCGCTGAAATTTGTCGGCATACCCAACTTTGCCCCCGAACATTTCCGCAGGGTGGTGCTGCGCGACCCCATGAAGGCCAAACAACTGCAAAAAGGTCTGGAGCAGCTGGCCGAAGAAGGCGCCGTACAGCTTTTCCGGCCGCTTCTCGGCAATGACTATATTCTCGGCGCCGTGGGTGTGCTGCAGTTTGAAGTCATCGTGGCCCGGCTAAAAGACGAATACAACGTCAACGCCCTGTATGAAGGCTGCAACATAACCACGGCACGCTGGCTGCACACCGACGACCCCAAAACCATGGCCGAATTCCGCGACTACTACCGCAGCGAACTGGCCATGGACGCGGAAGGCTGCCTTGCCTATCTTGCGCCCAACCCGTGGCGGCTTGAATCCGCAGTGGAGCGCTATCCCAAAATGGAATTCCGCACCACGCGTGAAATCAGCTAGCACTGCGTCCGCCGAGGGCAGTTCCGCCGCGGCAACATCAGCGAGGTACTCCGCCATGCGGTCACACAGCGTTCTTTTTATTTTCTGCACCTGCCTTGCCTTCTGCATCGGCGCAGACGCAGCGACCGGACACAGGGCGCTTGCCGCACAGCAGGACGAGTCATGGCCCGCGGCACGTGTGCTGCATGAAGAACACTACCCCGACGGAACACTCAAACTGCGGCGCACCACAAGCTTTTCCGACATGTTTGAAACGGAATACCGCTACAGCCGCAACGGCACGCTGGTATCCACCACGGAGTATACTGACGGCAAGCTCCGCAACGTGACGGAAGAGCTGGGCCACGGCCTGCAACGGCAGACATCCTTCCATCCTGACGGGGTGACCCCGCACTGGGAAAGGACGAGGGAAGCCGTCGGCGAAGGCAAATTCCGCACGACCCGCGCCACCGGCGACTCGTTTGTTTACCGCCCCGACGGAACGCTGAAAACCAGAGCCCTGTACCGCGAAGGGTACAAGGTGCTGTCCGAAGAATTCAGCCCTGACGGAACGATGACCATACGCCGCAGCCATTACAAGGCCAATGACAGCCTGATTCCGGTACACCTGCTTATGCAGCCCGGCCCCCCGCCGCGGTTCTGTTCCGCGCTGGACCGCCGCGTGACCACGGCAGCGGGTGACGATGTGTTTCAGACAATCACCTGCTCGGGCAGCACGCGCCTGCTGGTCACCCCGTTTTTCAGCCTGCGCACGGAACAGCTCCCATCGGGCGGTACGCTGACAACAGTGCTCGACTCCGACGGTTCGGCACTGGCCACGCTGGAACCGGCGCAAAGCCACAGCAAGTACGTCACATTATACGCCTATGATGATATTCAGGCGGTGCTCTACAAAAAAAAGGGCATTTTCGGCACCACGGAGCGGAGTATCTTTTTCAAGCTGCGCACGCCGTGGCCTGACACCGGACAGGCCGGAGAAGGACAGAGTCTCTGCCCGTACCGGCTTGTGCAGTACTACACGTCGGCAGTCTCCATGGAATTCGACGAGCGGGAAGAACTTGCGGACCTCATGCTCAGCCGCGACAAGCGTATCGTGCACTGGCTGCGCCTGTACGGGCATATCGTGGTCCTCGACCAGCGTTACGACCTGCGCCCCGATCAGGAATCCATCATCACACAGGTTTTCGTGGACGGCAAAACCGCAGGAGAAGTGCACTTTATGGGCAGGCCCGACCATCTGGCCCACCCGCTGGAAGACGGCCGCGTTCTGCACGTGACCCCCAAGGACCTCTGGCTGGAAGAACAACCCTAGCCGCCACCGCCCTTTTACCCCGCGCTGCGGCTGCGGCTGCGGGCGCCCGCATGCCTGTCAGACACAGGCCCCCCACGTTTTTTGTATCCGCAAATTGCAAACGTTTGCATCAGCAACGGAAGTCCGTTAGGGTTACCCGGAAAACAACCCGGCACTCAGACCGGTGTCTTCCGGAGACATGCCATGGGCCTGCAACCGTACAAGGACATTCCGCACACACGGCGCAACGCGCTGACAGGCGAATGGGTGCTGGTGTCGCCCCACAGGGCAATGCGCCCCTGGCAGGGGCAGCAGGACGCACCCGACACCACCGTCATGCCCGCCTATGACCCGCAGTGTTATCTGTGTCCGGGCAACCTGCGCACAGGCGGTGCCCGCAACCCGCACTACAGCGGCGTATTCGTCTTCGACAACGACTTTCAGGCACTGAAAACGCCCGGCAGCCGCACCGCGCAAAGCCCCCCCCGCAAAAACGACGACCTGTTTGCCGCCAGACCCGAGACTGGCATCTGCCGTGTCGTATGTTACTCTCCCCGCCACGACCTGACCATGGCCCGCATGCAGCCCGCACAGGCAGAGGCCGTCATCACCGCGTGGCAGCACGAGTATGCCGCACTGTGCTCACGGCAGGATATCGGGTATGTCCAGATTTTTGAAAACAGAGGCGCCATGATGGGCTGCTCCAACCCGCATCCCCACGGGCAGATATGGGCCAGCAGCTCCGTGCCGCACATCGCCGCGCAGGAAGACACCATGCAGCGCCGCCACCTGCAGCAACACGGCGACTGCCTGCTCTGCAGATACACCGCTCTGGAAGAAGAATACAAAGAGCGTGTGGTCTTCAGCAATGACTCGTTCTGCGCGGTGGTACCCTACTGGGCGGTGTGGCCCTTTGAAACCATGCTTCTGCCGCGCAGGCATGCCGCCGACATCACAGACATGACTCCGGCGGAAAAAACCGATCTCGCGCATGCGCTCATACGGCTGACCACCAGATACGACAACCTGTTCCGCACGCCTTTTCCCTATTCCATGGGCATACACCAGCAGCCCTGCAAGGGCGCTTCTCCGCAGGCGTGGCATTACCATTTTCACTTCTATCCGCCGCTGCTGCGTTCCGCATCGGTACGCAAATTCATGGTGGGCTATGAAATGCTGGGCAGCCCGCAGCGCGACCTGACAGCAGAGAGCGCGGCGGACAGGCTGCGCGCCCTTTCCGACGTGCATTACACGGGCCTGCGGCAGGGGTCTGCAACATGATGCCCGCGCTGCTTACGCAGCAGGAAATGCTGAACGCCCTGCATAGGGGGGCACTGGACGCGGGGCTGCGCGCCCTGTACGCGCCGGACAGCGACAGCGGGCACACAGCCGCTGCGGCACGCATCCGGCTGGAAAACCTGCTGCATGAACATCTGCACCGCTACGGCCCGCGGCCTGTGGGTATTTTCAGCGCGCCCGGCCGTACGGAACTGGCAGGCAACCATACCGACCACAACAGGGGTGTGGTGGTGGCGGCAGCAGTCACACTGGACTGTCTGGCCGTGGCTTCTGCCCGCGCCGACCTGCGCGTGCATCTGGTTTCCGCCGGATTTGCCCGTCCGGTGGGCCTGACACTGGATGACCTGCAGCCGCGCGCGGACGAAAAAGAAACCCCCGCGGCCATCGTCAGAGGCATGGCTGCCGGCATACACGGCCTGATGCCCCTCTGCGGGTTCGATGCCTGTGTGCACAGTACGGTTCCCGTGGGTGCGGGACTCAGCTCCTCCGCAGCATTCGAGGTGCTCTGCGGCCGCATTTTTTCAGGCTGGCATTCCGGTTACGTCCTCACTCAGCAAACGCTGGCGGCACTGGCCCATACCGCAGAATCCCGTTATTTCGGCAAGCCATGCGGCGAAATGGATCAACTGGCCTGCGCGGGCAGCGGAGCTTCGGTCATCCGCTTCGGCATGCCGCAGGGCAAAAACGTTGAAGCCGTGCCCGTCAATATTGCGGAAGCCGGCTATCAGCTTGCGGTTGTAAACACGGGGGGCAGCCACGCCGACCTGACGGCGGAATACGCCGCCATACCCGCAGAGATGCGCCGCGCCGCGGCCGTACTGGGCAAGCAGCAGGCCCACGGCATCACCGCCGCAGAGGTGCTGCGCCACGCCGCAGCCATCCGCAATGCGGCCGGAGACCGGGCCCTGCTGCGGCTGCTTCATTTTGCCGAAGAGACACAGCGTGCCGAAGCCGTGGCACAGGCGCTGCGTCACAACCGCACGCAGGAATTGCTGCGGCTGGTCAATGCCAGCGGCGATTCTTCGTGGCGGCTGCTGCAAAACTGCTACCCCGCCGGTGCGTCCGCCCAGCCCCTGCCCGTGGCGCTGGAAACGACCCGCCTGCAACTGGACGGACAAGGGGCATGGCGTGTGCACGGCGGAGGATTTGCCGGTACCATACAGGTCTATGTGCCGCAGCGGCTCATGGCCGGCTACACAAAGTGCATGGAACAGCTTTTCGGCGCCGGGTGTGTCATCCCGCTGGATATCCGCGGCAGCGGCCTGCACCGGCTGTTCCCGTAAGTCAGCTCCGCAGGCAAAAAAAGCCGTGCCGCTTTTGACAAAACCATGTAAATGAGGTCAAACTGCAAACGTTTGCAGCAACTGCGGCACCCGCCGCAAAACGGACAGCGCATGCGCCAGTACACCATTAAAGACATCGCCAGAGAACTGGGGGTTTCACCCTCGACGGTGTCGCGTGCGCTCAGCGGACACCCCGGCATCAGCGCCCGGACCCGCAGCAGGGTTCAGGAACTGGCCCGTCTGCACAACTACCAGCCCAACCTGCTCGCTAAAAGTCTGCAGCAGAAACATTCCAGCACCATCGGCGTCATTGTGCCGGAGATCCGCCACGACTTTTTCGCCGCCACCATCAGCGGCATCGAAGAGGTGGCCTACACGGCAGGATACGCCATCATGGTCTGCCAGAGCCATGAAACACTCGACCGCGAAACAACCAACATAGCCGCACTGCTGGGACAGCGTATAGCGGGCCTGCTGCTTTCCGTCTCGTGCCGCACGCACGACGCACGGCATCTTGCTCCGGTGCTGCGCAGCCGGACGCCTCTGGTGATTTTCGACAGAGTGCCCGAAGGGTTTGCAGGCAGCACAGTCACCACCGACGACGAGCAGGGAGCCTGTGACATCACAGCGCTGCTGCTGCAAAAAGGCTACCGGCGCATAGCCCACATAGGAGGCCCCCCGCATCTGGCCATAAGCCGCCGACGGTACGCAGGCTATGCAAAAGCCCTTGCCGCGGCGGGAATGCCGCAGTTTTCCGGATACCATATTCAGGGCGGCTTTGACGAAGAAGACGGCAGACGCGGCGCCATGCAGCTTTTTGACCTTGCGCAGCCGCCTGACGCCATCATGGCCGTCACCGACCCTGTGGCACTGGGAGTGTACAGCGCCGCGCGGCAGCGGGGTTTGCGCATACCGCAGGATATAGCGGTCACCGGATTCAGCGGCAACCCCGTGGGCGAACTGATCACCCCGCGCCTGACAACAGTATACCAGCCAGCCTTTGAAATGGGCAGACGCGCCGCCGGCCTGCTGCTGGAACAGATACGCGGCGCCGCGGCACAAAGCACAGCAACCGTGTCATTGCCCACGCGTGTGGTTGTGCGCGAATCGGCGTAGAGGCAGACATGAGCAGCACGCAGGATACATGTTTTACGCACCTGTCAGGTGCGCATACTGTCAGACCGCAACCCTGCGCAACAATACCGCACTGTTCCTGCCCTGCTTTCCGGCGTATTCCGTGGCCCGGCCGCGCCGCACGTCCCGCCCCTCAGCCAGACGGCCGGTCTCCTTCTGCGACACCCTCCCTGTTCATGCTGCGCAATACAAATGACATGACGGTTTGTATTACCGATTACGGAGCACGGCTCGTTTCCGTTCTCTGGCCGCAAAGTAAACCGCCTTGTTCCGGCAGTACCGGCGCACCGGATTCCCGGCGCGATGTCATAACGGGGTATGATTCACCATACATGTACATGGACGATCCGTATTACATGGGCGCAATTATCGGCAGGCTGGCCAACCGGACCTCCGGAGCATGTTTTTCACTGGACGGGCAGCGCCACTGCCTGAAAGCCAACGACGGTCCGCATCATCTGCACGGCGGCCCGCACGGTCTGCACAGCCGCATGTGGCAGGTGCAGGCAGGCGATTACGCCGAAAACGCAACAATCATATTGCGGTATGCCAGCCCGCACGGAGAACAGGGATACCCCGGCACCGTGCAGTTCACCGTCAGCTGCACGCTGACAGACAGCAACACGCTGCGTCTGACCATGCACGCGCAGGCCGACGTTCCCACGCCCGTCTCACTGACAGCGCATCCCTACTTCAACCTGAGCGGTCATCCGGCGGGCAGCCTGCACGGGCACCGGCTTACCGTTCACGCATCCCGTTATCTGCCCTGTTCCGCAGCACAGAAAACCGGCTACGGCATTCCTGCCGGTCACACCGCGCCTGTGGCAGGCACCGCGCTGGACTTCACAACGCCGCGCGACCTGACACAGGCCCTGCGGCAAACTCCGCAGGGCTTTGACCACTATGCCGTGCTGGACGCCGCAGCATCCGCAAGCGAACCGCAACACCCCGTGCTGCGCCATGCCGCCACGCTGCACCATGTGCCCACCGGCCGCAGCATGCAGGTACACACCGACCAGCCGGGACTGCAGATATATTCAGCCAATTTCATCGCCCCCCGCACACGGGGCAAGTACGGAACCTGCTACGGCCCTCAGACAGCTATCTGTCTGGAGCCTCACGGCTTTCCCGATGCGGTGAACAACGCACACTTTCCCTCATGCATCATCGGGCCGCAGGCACCGTACACCCAGACAACGGAGTACCGTTTTTTTACAGGACAGCAGGCGTAACAAACCCCGCCGTCCGCAAGCAGCAACAGGATCACGGAAACGCCATGGAAAAAGTTTCGCTCAACGGTATAAGCAAGCGCTTCGGCGACGTACGGGTCATTCACGATGTCAGCCTGTCCATCAGAGAAAATGAATTCATCGTGCTGGTGGGGCCTTCCGGCTGCGGAAAATCCACCATACTGCGCATGATAGCGGGGCTGGAGAGCGTGAGCGGCGGCGAAATACGCATAGGGGGCCGCGTAGTCAATGACGTGCCGCCCAAGGAACGCGATGTGGCCATGGTGTTTCAGAACTACGCCCTGTATCCGCACATGACCGTGGGAGAAAACATGGGGTTCAGTCTTAAAATGCAGAAACGCCCCGGAGCCGAAATCGAGTCGAAAGTGCAGGAGGCCGCAGCCGTTCTGGGGTTGACCGAATATCTGCACCGCAAACCCGCGGCTCTTTCCGGCGGGCAACGGCAGCGCGTGGCCATGGGCCGCGCCATTGTGCGCAAACCGCAGGTCTTTCTGTTCGACGAGCCTCTTTCAAATCTGGACGCCCAGCTGCGCACCCAGATGCGCATGGAACTGAAAAAACTGCACCTGAAGCTGAACACCACCACCATATACGTCACCCACGATCAGGTGGAGGCCATGACGCTGGCCGACCGCATTGTACTGCTGAAAGACGGACATATACAGCAGGTGGGGGCCCCTGTGGATGTCTTTGAACGTCCGGCCAATGTGTTCACCGGGCGTTTTATCGGCAACCCGCCCATGAACGTGCTGCAGGCGGTGCTGCATAAAGGCGCGGACGATGCAGGGCGCCATGTGGCCGCAGAGGGCCTGCGCATTGCAGTGGCAGACACGGTAGGCGCCGCGTTGCCCCACGGTACGCCGGTAACCGTGGGCATACGGCCCGATGCCGTCAAAACCGGCGACGCGCTTATGCATCTGCCGGAACACTGCCATATGGATGCGCGTGTGGAAGTGGCCGAAATTCTGGGCGGTCAGTCGCTGCTGGAAGTATCGGCGGCGGGTGTTCCGCTCATAGCGGAAGTGGCAGGCCGCGTGCTGGTGCGCCCCGGAGACTCCATACGCATAGGCGTTGACCCTGCACGGGTTCTGCTTTTTGACGCGCAGACCCAGAACGCCGTCGACTGAAACGCGGAAGAGCACGGCCCCCCTGACGGAAGCCGTGCAGACCATAGGCTCATGGCCGCGCACAGCGGCAAACGGGATTGCCGGACAACGTCTGCCGGCGCATTGCGGCTCAGGGCGCCACAACCGCCCGCACCGCACAACGCAGGAGGAAGGGTATGAACAGATTCCTGGCAAAAGCGGCCGTTGCGGCCGCCGCATTCTGCCTGATGATCACGGCGCCCGCCATGGCGGCGGCGCAGGACAAGCTTGGCGGAACTCTGGAAATTTTTTCGTGGTGGGCCGGTGACGAAGGCCCCGCGCTTGAGGCCATGATAAAGCTGTACAACAAGCAGCACCCCGGCGTCAGCGTGGAAAACGCCGCCGTCACGGGCGGATCGGGCATCAACGCCCGTGCAGTGCTTAAAACCCGTATGCTGGGCGGCAATCCTCCTGACAGCTTTCAGGTGCATGCAGGACAGGAACTCATCGGTACGTGGGTTGCCTCGGGCCGTATGGAAGACCTGACCTTTCTGTACAAACAGCAGGGCTGGATGGAAGCGTTTCCCGCCGACCTCATCAAGCTGATCGGCACGGAGAACGGCATATGGTCGGTACCGGTGACGGTTCACCGCTCCAACGTCATGTGGTTTGTACCCGCCAACCTGAAAAAATGGGGAATACAGGCTCCTGCCGACTGGAACGAGTTTCTGGAAATAGCCCCGCGGCTGCAGGAACAGGGCGTGGTGCCGCTTGCTCTGGCCACCAACTGGACTGCCAACCACCTCTGGGAATCCGTGGCGCTGGCCTCCATGGGGGCCGACCGGTGGGACGCCCTCTGGCGCGGCGAAATTCCGTGGACCGATCCTGAAGTGGTCAAAGCATGGGAGCTTTTCGGCAAGGTGCTGCAATACACCAATGACGACGCCACATCGCTTTCGTGGCAGCAGGCCACAGACATGGTTGTGGACGGCCGCGCCGCCTTCAACGTCATGGGCGACTGGGCTGCCGGCTACATGAACACCACGCTGGGCATGGCACCCGGTAAAGACTTCGGCTGGTCCGCATCGCCGGGCACCGGCGGCGTGTTCATGTTCCTTTCCGATTCGTTCGGCCTGCCCGTGGGCGCCGCAAACCGCGACAACAGCCTCGCGTGGCTGGCACTTGTGGGTTCGCGCAGCGGCAGCGACGCCTTCAACCCGCTCAAGGGTTCCATCTCGCCCCGGCTTGATACCGACCTGAACCTGTACAATGACTATTCAAAATCCGCCGCAGGCGACTGGGGCCGCGACCGCATCGTGGGCAGTCTGGCTCACGGAGTCACCGCCAACGAAGGCTTCATGAGCGATTTCGCATCCGTTATGGAGATGTACCTGAAAAACCGCAACGCCGGTCAGGCCGCCATGGCCTGCCACGCCATTGCCGTAAAAAACGGCATAGCCAGACGATAGCATACTGACCATTCACCGCGCCGGAGACCGGCAGGTCTCCGGCGCCACAGACGGGGTTTGCACAATAATGGCCGACTTATCACGGGACAGATGGAAAGCACTCATCACGCTCATGCCGTCCGTCGTGCTCATTGCGGTGTTCGTTTACGGGTTTATCGGCGACACCATTTATATTTCGCTGACGGACTGGGGAAGAGGCGCCGCGCTGGCACTTGATCCGCAGATCAATTACATCGGTTTTGAAAATTATACCGAACTGTTCACCGGTTTCATCGACGGCCGCTTCCGGCAGGACATGGTCAACGCCATGTTCTACTCGGTGCTGCTGCTGGCCGGGGCCATCGGTCTGGGGCTGTTCATCGCCGTGCTGCTGGACAGAAAACCCGCGGGCGAGGCCGTGCTGCGCACCATATTCCTGTATCCCATGGCGCTGTCTTTCATCGTCTCCGGCACCATCTGGCGCTGGCTGCTCGCCCCGCAGGGCGGGGTCAACGTGCTGCCGACCTATTTCGGATTCGACAGACTGCAGTTCACATGGCTTACCAGCAAGCAGACCGTGCTGCAGTTCAACTGGCAGAACCTGCTGCCGCTGCTTCTCTGTATCATGGCTGCGGTGCTCGTCCTGTCCGGGTTCGGCTGTCTGCGCAGCAGGCCGCGGCGTGCCGCATGGTTTATGGGCTGCGGCGCCCTGCTGGGCCTGTTTGTGGCCGTTGCGGGCAGCAGCCTGCCGCAGGCTCTGTTCATGGAAGAAACACACGGCTTCAATCTGGCCACGACGGGCATCATCATTGCCACCGTATGGCAGTATTCGGGTTACACCATGGCCCTGTATCTTGCGGGACTGCACGGCATATCGCAGGACCTCGCCGACGCCGCCCAGCTGGACGGTGCCTCACAGTTCGCCTACTACCGGCATGTGGCCATCCCCATGCTGCGCCCCATAACCATCAGCGCCATCATCATTCTGTCGCACATCTCGCTCAAGATGTTCGACCTCATCTTTGCCATGACCGGCCCGGACAACGGTGCCACAGGACATCCCGCGCTGCTCATGTATCTGACCACATTCAGGGCCAACGACTTTGCCAAGGGTGCTGCCATTGCCGTGGTGCTGTTTCTGCTGGCGGCCATGTTCATCATTCCGTACCTTGTCAGTTCGTACCGCCGCAAAAGGAGGGGCTACTGATGCACCGCACGTTTTCACCGGCGCGGGTGCTGCTGTATGCAGTGCTGTTTCTGCTGGCGGCCGTCTATATCACTCCGGCATACATGGCCCTTATCACCGCGCTCAAGCATCCGGCCGAAATCAGCCTGACCACCGCATGGGAACTTCCCGCCACGGCCAACTGGAGCAGCTTTGCCGAAGCCGCACGCAAGCTGGGCCCCAACTTCATGAACAGCATAATCCTGACCGTATGCGCCACCATCGGCTCCACGGTGCTCGGCTCGCTGAACGGCTATGTTTTTTCCAAATGGAAGTTCAAGGGCAGCGAAGTGGTTTTCACCCTGTTTCTGTTCGGCATGTTCATTCCGTACCAGATCATTCTCATTCCGCTTTTTCAGCTGCTGCGCGACATGAACCTGTACGGCGGCCTGCCGGGGCTGATTCTGGCACACGTTGTCTACGGTCTGCCCATCACCACGTTGATCTTCCGGAATTTTTACAGCCAGATACCGACAACGCTTGTGGAATCTGCCCAGCTGGACGGCGCGGGATTCTTTTCCATATACCGGCATATCATCTTTCCGCTGTCCATTCCGGGCTTTGTGGTGACCAGCCTGTGGCAGTGCACGCAGGTATGGAACGAATTCCTGTGGGGTATCTGCCTGACAAAGCACACCTCCGCCCCCATGACCGTGGGACTGGCACAGCTGGCAGGCGGACAGGCCGTCAGCTGGAACCTGCCCATGGCCGGTTCTGCCATTGCCGCACTGCCTGTGCTGATGATGTACATTCTGCTGGGCCGCTATTTCATCCGCGGACTGCTGGCGGGTTCCGTCAAAGAATAACGTCACCGGCATAAAAACAGACGGGCATTTCCGCCAAAGATGCCCGTCTGTTTTTATGCCGTGCAGAAACCCGCTGAAAATACGCCGCAGTGCGGCGGCATGCAGCAGACGACCTGCTGCCGGAAAAACACGCCGCGGTGCCGCCCGTGCAGCAGAGCCGCGCGACAGACCCGGAAAACAGGCCCGGAAGCGGGCCCGGAAACAGGTCCGGAAACAGGTCCGGAACAAAAGCACCACGCCGGTGCCCGTTACCCTGTGCAGGCCGCATAAAAGCCCCGCCCAGAGCACACCGCAGTGCACACACGCCATGCGGCGGTCGCTGTGCAACCGTATCCGCGCTTACGCGCAGACCGGATCGCGCAGCAGATACCTGCGGGCGGCCTCGGCCTCTCTGTCTTCCTGACAATGAATACAAAGCGTCGTGGTCGGATTGGCCTTCAGCCGGGCTTCGCCTATTTCGTCACCGCATTCTTCACACCGGCCGAAGCCACCCGTGGCAATACGGTGCAACGCCGATTCCACAGCCGCCAGCTGCCGAGCCAGCCGCCCGCGCAATGCCACATCCAGCGTCAGTTCCGCCAGCCGCGAAGCCTGCTCGTTTTCATCGGGGCAGGCAATAACCGCTGCCGCGGTTTCCGGCGCCAGTCCGCACTGCTGTTTAAGAAAAACCACCCTGTCGCGCAGGGAATCCGCAATGGTGCCAAGCTGCTGATCATTCATAACCATAACTCCGTTGGTTGCGGTTTTCCGATGCTTCAGGGTTATGCCCCGCATGCCGGCATGCTGCACGGCAGTCCGGTTACGCGCAGCAGACAATCATATGACACGCTCTGCCGGCGTGTTTCTTCACCAAACAGTCACCCCCAGTTCACCGTATCTCCACACCGCCGCCGTACTACAATGCAGCGACAATCATACTCCGGTACCAGCCGGAGGGAGGTAACCCATGCAGAGTACCCGCACCGGCAGCCCCGGCCGTCAGCCATCGTCAGCAGTCCAGCCGTCCGGTTTCATGCCGCCTGTGGCACGGGCCATTCCCGCGCCGCTGCGCACCCCGCTGATGCACGCCCTCAAGCTGCCTCAGCTGCTTTCCATGTACAGGCAGGTTTCCACCGGCGGCAGCGCCTGTGGCGAAGGTCTCAAACCGTCCGGCCGCACGGCGGACGTGCTGGCCCTGCTGGCCGCACGCACACACGATGCCGGAGAACTGAAAGCCCCGCATATATTTGCCCGTGACGCGCTGCAGCTGCTGGACATCACGCTGGATATCCGGCCGGAAACACAGGCAGGTCTTGAATCGCTGCCCCCCGACCAGCCGCTGGTGGTGGTATCCAACCATCCGTTCGGTGTATTAGAGGGACTGGCCCTGATGGCTGCACTGCTGCCGGTGCGGCCCGACACCCTTTTTCTGGCTAATTATCTGTTGCGCAGCATTCCGGAAATCCGCGAGCTCATTCTGCCGGTCAACCCCTTTTCCACACGGCAGGCCCGTCGCGAAAATATCAGCGGGCTGCGTGCGGCCGTGGGGCACCTGCGTCAGGGCGGCTGTCTGTGTGTCTTTCCCGCCGGAGAGGTGGCGCATCTGCAGCCACGCCGGCGAGCCATAACCGATCCGGTGTGGAACAGTAACGTTGCCGGTCTCATACGCCGCACCGGCGCCGCGGTGCTGCCCCTGCATTTCGAGGGGCGCAACAGCATGCTTTTCAACCTGATGGGCCTTGTGCATCCTTTTGCCCGTACCGCCATGCTGCCGGCTGAACTGCTGAAAAAGCGCTCTTCCACGGTAACGCTCAATGTGGGACGCATCATTCCGCCACAGATATTCCGCGACCTGCCCCGTGAAACCGACATCACCGCGTATCTGCGCGCCCGCAGCTACGCTCTTTCGCGCGGGCCGAAAGACCGGCAGACGGCAACAGCCGTTGCACGCCGCGCGGCCCCCGTGGCCGGGCCGTTTCCCGTGGCGCGGCTGCTGGCCGAGATTGCAGACCTGCCGCCTGAACAGCTGCTGCTGCGCGAAAACGGGTACCTTGTTTTTGAAGCCCGCGCATGGCAGGCACCGTGCTTTCTGCATGAAATAGGCAGACAGCGGGAACTTACCTTCCGCGAGGTGGGCGAAGGCAGCGGAGAAGCGCTGGACACGGACGTGTTTGACAACCGTTACGACCATATCATTCTGTGGCATGAAAACGACAGGCGGCTTGCCGGTGCCTACCGCATCGGGCAGACAGGGACAGTCCTTCCGGAATTCGGAGTGAAGGGACTCTATTCGTCCACGCTGTTCCGCTTCAGCCCGCGCTTTTTTGCACAGGATGACAATGCGCTGGAACTTGGACGGGCCTTTGTGACCGCACCCTATCAGCGTGACTATGCGCCGCTGATGCTGCTGTGGAAGGGCATAGCGCACTTTGTGCTGCGCCGCCCCGGCGTCCGGCGGCTGTTCGGCCCTGTCAGCATCAGTCTGGAATACAGCCGGTATTCACTGAGCGCCCTTACAGAGTTTCTGCGCCTGCACCATCAGGACAACACGCTGGCCGCCATGGTCAGCGGGCGCAAGCCTCCCCGTTATAAAATGGACAAACGTGCCCCCGACATGCTCAACATGCAGGGCATGCACTTCAACGGCTTGTGCAATCTGGTGAAAGATATCGAGGGCGGACGCACCGTGCCGGTTCTTTTCAAGCATTATCTCAAACTGGGCGGGCGGATAGGCGGCTTTCACGTGGATACGGCGTTCAGGACTCTTGATGCCTTTCTGTGCATTGATCTGGCCGATGCCCCGCCCGCCATGCTGCAGCGGTACATGGGCAAAGAACAGGCGGTGACCTTTCTGCGCCGCTGCCAGCACAGCGCCTGCCAGATAATTTCTGGCAGATAAGTTCTGGCAGGTAAGGTCTGGCAGGTAACGCCTCACAGGCCACATTTGACAGGTCCGGCGCTGGGGGCTTCCGCGCTTCGCCCCGCCGTGCCGGATACAAAGGCGTCCCGCCCCCCGCGGGCGGTTTACACCGCGGCAGATGCCCGCATCCGCCTCCTGCTGCCGGCATCACCGCCGGAGCCGCGGCGGCGCCTTGACAACACACCCCGTGCGGATACAGTCCGCACGGGGTCTTTCTGGTCTTGCCTGAACATAAAAGGAGACGACCATGCGTTACATTGTCAGTGCCTGTCTGGCCGGAGTATGCTGCCGCTACGATGCACAGGCAAAACCGCACCCGCAGGTGCTGGAGCTCATCCGTCAGGGCAGGGCCATACCCGTATGTCCCGAACAGCTGGGCGGCCTGCCCACACCGCGTGACGGCGCGGAACTTTGCCACGGCCGGGTGCTAACCCGCAACGGAACCGACGTCACTGCGCAGTTTGTACTGGGTGCGCAGCAAGCTCTGGAGCTTGCCCGTCTGTTCGGCGCCGGTGCGGCCATACTGCAGGCGCGCTCTCCTTCATGCGGAGTCACACAGGTTTACGACGGAACATTCAGCGGCAGGCTGGTGGCAGGTTCCGGCATTTTTGCGGCTCTGCTGCAGCGCAACGGCATACCCGTTACCGAAGATACCGCCCTGTGACCTGACTTGCACATCTGCACACATTTTCTGCACAACCATGTGCATCACGCTGCACATGCGGGCATATAAAAAAACGAACAGTTTTACAACATGCTGTTATAGCATGTTATTTTTGTTTGGCACGACATGTGCTTTAAGGAAAGCATTGGCAATGAGTTTCCTCTGAAACAGACGCATCCTGAACACCACCGGAGACCGTTACCGAACCACTTGCGGCATCCCCGCACACGGTTCTCCGGCACTTTTACCGGCAGTTTCCCTTCCGCCGGACAACCCCGATTCCGAGAGTGTGGCGCTCTGGAGGTTGCCCGGCCCGAAACATCGCCGATTACGGGGCGACAAGCCCAAGCGCTAACGGTCACGCTTTTTGACCGACTGAATATATCGGGGTCATGTACCCCGTGGCCGCCCGGCTTCCTCCTCCCCGTCGGCGGCCGCACTGCGAAAGATGGCGACGTGGCAAGGCCGCAAGGCCTTGCCCAGCTTACAACCCCGCTCATGCGGGATGACATAGACAACTTGCCATGAGGACACTCCTCCTCTGCTGCATACGCCGGTCGCGGCAACGCCCGAAGCCGTGACCAATGGCAGACGAACCCGTCAATACCTCCTTTGCTCTTCCCCCGGCCGCATTGTGCGGCCGGGGGCCTTCTTTGTACCCCGCACACGGGTATGGCTGTTGACAGCAGCCCTTACATTTACCTACCTTCCCGTGCACCGGGCACAACGTACAACCCTCATGCGGCCCTGCCGCACACAGGAAGCATCATGTCCAACTTTCTTGTACGCGGCATTCTTATAGGCGGCGCTCTGGGCGCATTCGGCGGTATGCTGGGATTGAGCGACAATCTGCCCCGCGCCGTTGCCATCGGCATGGTCGGCGGTTTTTTTGCCGGTCTCACGCTGGCCCGCAAGCACGCAAAAAAGCAGAACAACACTAAATAGCACTGCGCTTGGGGCGGTGCTGCGGACAGGGTATAAAAAAAGCAGCCCGGCGGGCCGCTTCAGGCGGTCCGTCAGCCGCGGTCTGTTTTACCCGCCGTCAGCCCCGTGCAAAGTTATGCCTGAGGTAATCGGCGGCCGTAATCGGCGGGCGTAATCGGCAGACGTGACCGGCAGACGGGCATGCCGTGTACGGGCAGAAACCAAAACACACATAGCCGCACACAAAAAGGGCGCCGGAGCGCCCTTACGGATACATGCCAGCCCGATACGGCGGCCTGCTGCCCTGCAACTGCGCAACGCAGCTTTCGGCTGTGTGCCGGCTACAGGGCGGTTCAGATATTTTCCGGCTGCCGGAACGGCGCAACACGGCAGACCCTGCCGCAGAATACGCCGCATGGCGCCTTTTCATCTGCTGCCGCTAACCGGCAAGAGTGCCCAGCAGCATTTCCAGCAGCAGAACAGTGACAAGGCACAGCATCACATCACGCACTTCCGAGCCTTTGCGGAACATTCCCTTTTTTCTGCCGACGGGTGCCTGCAGTTTCCGGGGGGAATTACCGGCCTGCGGCACCACGGGCATCTCCTGCGGAAGAACCGGCAGCGGCGCCGGACGGGGCGGCACCTTCGGAAAGAACTCCGGCCGCATGCTCCTGTTCGGCCATGGCGCGGGCAAGATGGCCGGAATCATCGGTCAGAACGCCGCGCAGAACGCTCCGCAAAAAGCCTTTTGCGGTTCCCCGGGAATGAATGCTCAACTTGGGCTGCATGATGCCTCCTGTGCTGTGGTATCTGTTACAGGGCTGCGCCGACGGCCGACGCCCAGTCTGCTATCTCGCTGCGGCACGAACCGGGATCGCCGTCAATCTTCAGTGAATCGCAGATAATGCGCGCGCCGTTTTCCTTTGCACGTTCTTCAATGGCGTCCACCGCGCCGCAGAACCACTGATAACTGGAATCGCCGCACCCGAAGCAGCCCACCTTGACGCCACTCAGGCCGGCCTTGTCCAGTTCATCATACAGGTCGATGAAATCGTCCTGCAGTTCAATCTCCTCGTCACCCCATGTGGAGCAGCCGAAGAGCACAGCGTCGTAGCCCTCGCACAGACCTTCCGCCTCGACTGCGGTAACATCGTTTACCACGGCATCATGGCCTGCATTTTTCAGTTCGGTGCCCACAATCTCGGCTGTGGTCTGGGTGTTTCCGGTTGTGGAACCGTAAACGATAAGCACTTTAGCCATCTCGCAAACCTCGTGTGACAGTTTGTACGCCCCCGCCAATCGGGGGCATGCTACAGTGGCTGTGCACAACGGCGGAACAGATGAACAAAGGTGCCGGCCGCGCGCGCAGGACATGACGGGCTGATTGCTGTGCCACGGAGCCTGTCAGTTCGGGCGCCCTGCGCGCCGCCGGTCTGGTAAGGAGCATGCGTTTCATTTCGGTATGCGTGTCGTTCCTTTCTCGGTTGCCCCTCTTGTATGTGAAAATGAAATTCATTGTCAATTCTATTCTCAAAAAAATATTGCCGGGGCCCGTCACAATTTGCATCGCAACCGCGATATGTTATGGTTGCCGCAGTATATTACCCTTTAAAGGAGTGTTTTTTTTCTTGTGAAGACAGAAAGATCATGGCAAGTAACGCGCGTTGCATTTTGCAGCGGCGCGTACACGCGTCAGATCATCGCAAGGGAGCGGCGGGACTATGCAAACCCTCCACCACTGCAGCAGCGCCCCTTCTTATCATGCGCTGCACCGCGTACACTACGCGGGCGATGCCCGAACGCCGGGCTGCGGTTTAACCGGCAGGGGGTAGCCCCGGCCGGACTTCCGCAGTGTTACCGGCCTCTTGTTGTCTTGGGCAGGTTCTGCCCAAACTTTCCCAAATCCAGTAAAATCGAGTACCATCGCAGGACATGCTCCTGCACTGGCCGCGCGTACCGGCCCGTCCGACGGGTTGGCATCATGTTTTTTTATCGGGGGTGCGACGATGGCTGAACAGGATTACATATTCGAGCTGCGCGGAGTATCAAAATACTTCGACGACACCTGTGCGCTCGAAAATATAGATCTGCAGATCAGAAACGGCGAGTTCCTTACGCTGCTGGGCCCTTCGGGCTGCGGAAAAACAACCATTCTGCGTCTTCTTTCCGGATTCGAAACGCCCTCATCGGGCGATGTCATCCTGAGCGGCCGTGTGGTGAACGACGTTCCGCCCGAGCAGCGTCAGGTAAACACCGTGTTTCAGAATTATGCGCTTTTTCCGCATATGACGGTGCGTGATAACGTGGGCTTCGGGCTGAAAATGCAGAAACGTCCGAAGGATGAAATAGCCAGACGTGTGCGCGAAGCACTGAAGATGGTGCATCTGGAGCAGTTCGGCGACCGCAAGCCCGCGCGGCTTTCCGGCGGGCAGCAGCAACGAGTGGCCATTGCCCGCGCAGTGGTGAACAACCCCTATGTGCTGCTGCTGGACGAGCCCTTCAGCGCCCTTGATTTTAAGCTGCGCAAAAAAATGCAGCTGGAAATCAAGCATCTGCAGCGTCAGCTGGGCATCACCTTTGTCTTTGTGACACACGATCAGGAAGAGGCGTTTGCCATGTCCGACCGTGTGGTGGTGATGAATGACGGCCGCATTGAACAGATAGGCTCGCCGCAGGAAATATACGAAGAACCGGCCAACCTGTATGTGGCCCGTTTTGTGGGCGACATAAACATACTGGACGGTACCATAACCGCCCGCCGCAACGGCGTGCTGTATGACGCCACGCTGGAAGGCGTGCCTTTTCCCGTGCAGACCGGAAAGCAGTTTGAAACCGGCGACCGCGTCAAGGTTCTGCTGCGTCCCGAAGACATCCGCCTGCACATGATGCACGACCTGCCGGATGGTGAATACTTTACCGGCGCCATTGAAGAAACCGTGTACAAAGGCGCCACCGTTGATATTGTGGTGCGGCTGGACAGCCCCAGCGAAGGACAGCCCGGCAAACAGCTGCTGGTTGCAGAATTCTTCAACGAGGATGACGAAGAAATCAACTACACTCCGGGCGAACGCGTGGCCGTCACCTGGGTAAACGGCTGGGAGGTAGTGCTGGGAGATGATGGGGAGTAAGTTTTTCCGCCGGTTCAGCATCACCGCCGTTGCGCTGTGGCTGGGGCTTTTTGCGCTGGTACCGCACCTTATGCTGGTGGGAGCGTCTTTTCTGACGCGCGACCCCGGCAGCTTTGTTGCGCCGCAACTCACTCTGGACAACTTTATCCGTCTGTTCGATCCCATGTTCGTCAGAATATTTCTGGAATCGTTCAGGCTGGCGGGCATCACCACAGCTTTCTGCCTGCTGATGGGCTATCCGTTCGCCTTTCTGCTGGCCACAGCCCGCGAACACCTGCGCCCGTGGCTGCTGCTGCTTGTCATCATTCCTTTCTGGACAAACTCGCTCATCCGCACCTACGCCATGATCATTATCCTGAAATCCAACGGGGTGCTGAGCAAAGTGCTCATGGCGGCGGGGCTTATTGATGCCCCCATATCGCTCATGTACAGCGAAATAGCCGTGGTGGCCGGTTTTGCCTACACGTCGCTTCCGTTCATGATTCTGCCGCTGTTCGCTTCCATCGAAAAGCTGGACATGCGCCTGCTGGATGCCGCACGCGACCTTGGCGCCAGCACGCGGCAGACATTTTTTTCCGTCACGCTGCCCCTGACCATGCCGGGCATAGTGGCCGGCTGCATGCTTGTTTTTCTGCCTGCGCTGGGCTGTTTTTATGTGCCGGAAATACTGGGCGGTTCCAAAACGCTGGTCATGGGCAGCTTTATCAAAAACCAGTTTCTGGTGGCCCGCGACTGGCCGCTGGGTTCCGCTGCCAGCATAGTGATGACTCTTATTCTCGTGGTACTTATTCTGCTGTACTATATGGCAAAAAAACGCAGCGCCACGCATCACAAGGATGATGAACTGTACGGGGAGGGCATGTGATGAAAATCCTGCGCCGGACCTACATGTGGGCGGTCTACGCCTTTTTGTACATTCCCATTCTGGTGGTCATTGCCTATTCCGTCAACAACGCGAAATACACCACCGACTGGAAAGGCTTTACATGGAAGTGGTATCAGCAGCTGTTCAGCAACCAGCAGCTGATGGACGCCGCCGCAAACTCGCTCATGGTGGCCACCGTTGCCGCCACCTGCGCCACCGTGCTGGGCACGCTGGCCGCCCTGTGCATACACCGCTACCGCTTTACCGGACGCAAGGTGCTGCACGGCCTCACGTATGTGCTTACGGTGTCGCCCGATATCGTCATGGGCATCTCGCTTCTCATCTTTTTCATTTTCTTTCATATCGAGCTTGGTTTCGGCACGCTGCTGGCAGCGCACATCACGCTGTGCCTGCCTTTTGTCACGGTGACGGTACTGGGCCGCTTTTCGGAATTCGATGAAGATGTGGTGGCTGCAGCCAAAGACCTCGGCGCATCAGAAGGACAGGCCTTCCGCCATGTCATTCTGCCGCTTATCATGCCTGCCGTCATGGCAGGCTGGCTGCTCAGTTTCACACTTTCCATGGACGACGTGCTCATCAGCTTCTTTGTAACGGGGCCGAACTTTGATATTCTGCCCCTGCGCATCTATTCCATGGTCAGGCTGGGCGTAAAGCCCGACATCAACGCGCTGAGCGCGGTTCTGTTCTGCCTGACAATCGTACTGGTACTGCTGGCCCACACCCTTAGCAAGGCAAGGAGACGCCCATGAAAAAGCTCTTCGCCGTCATCCTGACGGTCATGCTGTGTCCGTTTTTTGCCCAGAACGCTCTGGCGCAGGATGAAAAAATCCTCAATGTGTACAACTGGTCGGAATACATTCCGCAGGATGTGCTGACGCAGTTCACGGAAGAAACCGGCATCGAAATCAACTACACCACGTTTGAATCCAATGAAGCCATGTACGCCAAGCTCAAACTGCTGGACGGCAAAGGCTACGATGTGGTGGTGCCTTCTACCTATTTTGTCACGCTGATGCGCGAACAGGGCCTGCTGGCCAGAATAGACACCGGCAAGCTGGATAACTTCAAGCATATTGACCCGTTTGTTCTGCACCAGCCCTTTGACCCGAAAAACGAATATTCCGTGCCTTACATGTGGGGTTCCACCAGCCTGCTGGTGAATACCGATCATGTCGATCCCGCATCCGTAACCAGCTGGCACGACCTGCTGCGTCCGGAATTCAAGGGCAAGATCATTCTGTCGGACGATCTGCGCGACACCATGGGCATGGCTCTGCTGGCCACCGGCCATTCGGTGAACAGCCGCAGCGATGCAGAGCTCAAAGAAGCGTACGAGTTTCTGAAACAGCTCTACCCTTCCGTACGCGTGTTTGATGTGACTGCCACCAAGCAGGCGTTCGCCAGCGAGGAAGTCATCATCGGCATGTCATGGAACGGCGATGCCACCGTGCTGACGCAGGAAATGCCCAATCTGCAGTACATCTATCCCCGAGAAGGCGCCCCCCTGTGGCTGGACAGCCTGTGCATTCCCAAAAATGCCGAGCACAAAGACAACGCCCATACGTTCATCAACTTTCTGCTGCGGCCCGACATTGCCAAGCGCATAGTGGAAGAATATCTGTATTCCACCCCCAACAAAGCCGCGTGGGAACTGCTGCCCGAAGACCTGAAAAACAGCCGGGCGGTTTCCCCCACAGCGCAGGATCTCGAAAAAAGCGAATTCTGCGACTCAGTGGGCCCCGCACTGCAGATATATGAAAAATACTGGCAGATGCTGAAAACCAGAAGTTAACGCATTGCGCCACCCGCACATAAAGCCCGCAGGCATAAGCCTGCGGGCTTTTTTTCATACGCGCATTGACAAAAAAAACTGCGGAGGCTCTCCGCAGGACGGTACTAAGCCGGAACAGGCCGCTGCCGCGCGCACGCACAAAGCCGGAGCACGGTCCGCCGCGGGTGCAAAAGCGCCTGCCGGAACCGCACCCCGCCGGAGCAGAGACACAGCCGTTCCGGCGGCAGAAAAGGCGGGCCGGTACACGGTCCGGAAGCAGCACCCGGACGGAGCAACACAAAACCGGCATGTGCAAGGTGTCAGAAAGACCGCCGGAAGGCGGAAAAAGGACCGCGCTCGTATGCACCATACGCCGCAGCCCTGCAGCCCAGTGGTCCGGATATGCGGGAGGTATGCAGCGGAGTCACCGCCGTTCACCGCCGTTTAGGCGGCACCGGTCTGCCATTGCGGGAAACCGGCACTGCACGGCCTTATACGGCAAAAAGCCGTGACCGGTGTGCGGAAAACGACAATGGCCGCGGGGCTGCGCCGCAGCCGTTCACAGCCGGCTGCAGCGCAGCCGCGGCATCAGTTTTTCGTCATGCATTCGTCGCAGATACCCTCAAACTCCACCCGCGCTGTGGTCACGGTAAAACCGGGCACATCAAGGCGGTTGAAAGCAGGCACGTCAAGCGGCTTCATCACATCACCCACACGGCCGCATTTTGTGCAGCGTACATGCTGATGCGGCGCCGTGTTGCCGTCAAAGCGTTTCTGGGCGCCTGCGTGCTCAAGCCGCAGAATCTCACCGGTTTCCGCCAGCAGATCCAGATTGCGGTATACCGTACCCAGGCTGATACGCGGCAGAATGGGGCGGACCATCTCATAAATCTCATCTGCGGTGGGGTGGCTCGTCACTTTACGCAACTCGTCAAGGATCACCTTGCGTTGCCTTGTCATTCTTGTCTGTGCAGCCATGGAAGCCTCCAGCAACTAATTAATAATAACCATTCCTAAAGTAGTGCCGCTGCAATGTCAAGGACCGGCGGTCTCGCGACCGCAGAAAATACTGTCCGCCACAAAAGCTCTTCAGCGTCCCTGCCCCGCCATCATGGCCGCCAGATGGCTTTCTATGCCTGACAGCGGGCAAGCGGTGTTCACATAGGCGCGGCTGAATGCCGTATCGCGCAGCTTGCCGCCCTGCTGCGGAGAATATCGCAACAGAGCCTGTGTCAGCTCATCCGCCGTATGAAACACGTGAACTCTGCGCTCCAGCAGCCGCAGCGCTCGTTCGGTGAACGGTGCCGTAGGGTCTGTCAGCAGAAAAATATCCATGTCATACGCCAGAGCCTCATACAGCGGCGTGGAAGGAAATTCAATGACCGCCAGAGAGGGCCGGTAGCGCTCCAGAAAATCACGCCAGCCCATCTGCACCACCTGAGCATGACGCAGCCCGCGCAGTGCGGATGTCACGGCAATGCTGTCGCGTGAAGCATGGGGAAAAGGTTTGACGATACTGCGCAGGTCGGTGCGCGCTTCAAGCGCTTCAAGCACGGCACACTGCGCACGGGCAAGCCTGTCCGCTCCGGTACGGCACGTCCAGAAAAGATCCACCGCGTTAGTGACGGGAAAGACCACATCCACAGGCTCGGCGCCCTGACGGGGCGATGCATGATCGGCATTGCCCCCCGGCAGTACCGTGCAGCACCTTACCGCGCCGTAAGCACGACGTTCACCGGCGCTGTAGGCGTCTTCAAAACATTCCTGATCGGCGGCATAACTGATAAAATGGGTGCAGGCGGCAAAATCGGTCATAAAATGTTTTTCGCCCAGATGCTGCGAAAGGTAACAGCCGCCGTGCTGCAGCCCCGCCACAGGAACGCCCTGCCGCATAAGAGCTTCCGAGGCAAGCCGCGAGGGAGTGCCTACCAGCGGCACTGTCCAGCCGGCCGCGGTCACCCCGTAGCAGTCATGAATCCGCTGCATGTGCACCGCAGGCGCCATGAAATAAGCCAGCCGTGCGGTAAAATCGGCAACAAGGCGATCCTGCAGCGCCTGCCTGTCCGTACCTGTAAACACAGGCCCGCCGGCCGATCCGCCGGGCACCCCCGGGGCCGACCTGCGCACATACTCCGCGGCGTCCGCCCACAACGTGCGGCCGGTGGCAGGTATTCCCCGTACCGGACGCACTCCTTCGCGCGGCCACACAAGAACAGTATCGGCATGGCGGGCAAACATGCCGCCAAGCTGCTTTTCAGGCTGAAAGACCACAGCCAGCGAGCGACCGCGGTGCAGCCGCACCCCCCGCCGCCCTTCGGCGGCGGCCCTCAGGCGCTGCAAAGTCCTGCGCGGTGCAAGAGCCAGACGCAAAGCCCGCTTCCAGCCGTGTTCCAGCACGGAGCCATGTGACGTGACGGGATGCTCCAGCAGCCGGGCGCCGTGCATATATGCCGCACTGCGCAAAATACCCAGAAAAGAAAAAACAGGATGGGCCGCAGCTTCGCGCTGATGCCAGTAATGCACGACGGCCGTGCCGTGCGGCACAAAAGCAGCATCGGCCCAGTGCGAAAGCAGACGCGCCCCCGTCAGGTGATACTGCCCGTGATAACGGTAGAGCAGGTCGAACACGTCCATTTCGGGCAGGCCGAGCATACGGCACAACCCGGCGGATATACCGGCATCCAGCGGCCGGAGCAGTTCATGCAGTTCACGGCAGGAGCTGTCCATGAGCGTGCGTATGGTGTTGTCCGGCGTGAAGGATGAAACATCACGGCATGCAACACCGTGAGCCTGCAGGTGGTCCACCACAGACCAGTGAGTTGAAAACACCCGTTCATGACGGGCCTGTGCGCCGTATGCCGCCAGAAACGCTTTCGATGCAGCGCAGGAGTCTATGAGATGCAGCGTGCCGCCCATATCTGTGGCTCCGGTATTCTTCAGGGCCTGTCGCAGATTTTTCTGGCAGGCACACCCACATTGACCGAATACGGCAGGGTATCTGCGGTCACCACGGCATTGGCACCGATAACGCTGCCATCGGCTATGGTCACGCCCTTTGTTACGGACACGTTGGCCGCCAGCCAGCAGTCACTGCCGATGATCACCGGTTCGTGCGTGTAACCGGACTGCCTGACGGGCACGCTGCGGTCGTAGACATGCTCGCTGGAGTTGATGCTCACACGGGGACCGATGATCGTACCGCGGCCTATGCGGACATCGGCTCCGGCATTAAGCAGCAGATACGGCGTAAGAGCGCACTGCTCTCCTATGTCCACCACGGCGTCCCGCGCCGCCACCAACCGGCACGGCCCGTCAACCACCACACCGTCCCGCAGAATTATGGTGCCGTTTTCACGGTTGCGCAAATCCAGATCACCCCACACGGAAACATTGTCTCCGATGATTATGCGGTCGCGTCTGCCACGCAGTTTGAGCAGGATGCGCCCCTTGATGAAAAAACCGCGGCCCACCTGCACGCCGTAACAGCGCAGCGCCCAGGCTATCAGCAGACTCCAGACTCGCCACAGACGGTCGCCGAAAAGCATTTCCAGTATCATTCTCATAAAATACACCTCTGTCGAAAAGCGTACGCAAAACTTACGAAAAGCAACCGGACAGTTATTGAAATAAATGCCTCACGCATCGGCGCAGTCTTCAAGAAACATCTTGCAGCACAGGATGTTAAACAAAAACTTGCTTTCGCTGTTGCCCAGAGACCGGCCGTCCAGCAGCTGCGCCACGGCATCACGCCGCACAATGTCCCATACGGGACTGTCCGCCAAGACCTGCGCCCGGACCGCGCTGTCCCGCACATCCAGAAAATCAAGCACCGGCGCATTGAACCCCACCTTGCGGCGGTTATCCAGAATCATATCGGGCACAATGCCGCGCATGGCTTCGCGCAGCACAGCCTTTGCCATTCCGTCGCGCACAAGATGCCGCACAGGTATGCGCAGCGAAAAATCAAACAGAGCTCTGTCCAGAAAAGGGGAACGGTTTTCCACCGAATGGTACATGGCGTTGAGGTCGTCCTCATGCAGAATGACGGGAACCGCTTCGTGGAACAGTTCGTTCAGCATTCTGTTGCGCAGGGGCACGGCGTGGTAGGCATGTTCCGTAAAAGGCTCGTCGAAAGGCTGACGCAACGCCCCGGCGAATCTGTCGTTATGCAGGTATATGTGGCCGCGTTCCTGCGGGGCGTGCACAAACACCTCCGGGTCCTGCAGGTACGGGTTGCGCACCACGGGTGCCACATGGCGGCGCCAGTTTTCCAGCGCTTTGTCGTACAAGGCGCCCGAACCGTACATGGCGGCCAGATACAGATTATGATGGTCGTAGTAGCCGGTGAACAGTTCATCGGCGGCCGTACCGCTGATGGATATGGCATATCCCTGCTGCCGGATACGCTGCATGAGCAGCCAGTGCACATAATATGAAATGGTCAGCACCGGCGCATCGTGGGCACGCACCAGAGTCCGCAGCCCGTCCAGAAACCCCGCGACGGAAGGTGATACCGAGGTATGCCGCAGTCCGAGCTCGCGGACCACATGCTCCACGCATTCACGCTCTTCGTAGCGGGCGTCGGTGTTCATGACCGTGAATCCGTGCACATCGTACCCGAACACCCTGCGGGCGATGCAGATAAGCGAATTGGAATCAATTCCGCCACTCATGCAGAACGCCAGCGGCACATCAGCTCTCAGACGCAGCTCCACGGAGCGGATGAGGCGCTCGCGCGTGCCGCGCACAGCGTCTGCAAAACTCATGTCTTCCTGCACGGGGTCGTGCGCGGCATGAGGACGCTCCCAGTAGCACAGTCCCCGCAGGCCGCCGGCATCCGCCGCCAGCATGGTTCCGGCGGGCACCTGACGCAGACCGGCAAAAAACGTCTGCCGGGTTTTGTACAGCGACTTGTAGCCGTTTACCAGATACCGGCGCAGATGCTCTGTATCGGGCCGCAGGGGCCGCCCTGTCAGCGCGGCCAGCAGTTTAGGCTCCGAGCCGAAATACAGCCCGCCGTCGTCATCGCGCAGGTAATACAACGGCTTTTCGCCGAAACGGTCACGTCCCAGCACCAGCGTGCCGCGCGAAGCATCAAAGTAGGCAAAGGCCCACATGCCTTCGCATGCGTCCAGCGCTCCCGCCATGCCGTGCAGCAGGTCTTCTGCGACGTGGCCCCCGCACAACAGGGACCGCCCCTGCGGATCCAGCGCCCGCAACAGCACCTCGGTATCGCCGGTGGTGTCAAAAGCCAGCCCGCCCCGCTCAAGCCGTTCACGCACTTCGGAAAAATTGTACAGCTCGCCGTTGAATGCCAGCACTCCGCCGCCGCGCTGCATGGGCTGACCCGAACGCGGGTCGGGGTCCAGTATGGAAAGCCGTGCATGCAGAAGCAGCACATGCCTGCCGTCCGCGGTACACCGCCGGAATGTGCCGCTGCCGTCCGGCCCGCGGTGGCGCATGGCCGCATGGCAGCGCCGCACGGCGTCATCCGGAAGACAGCGCCTGCCTATGTACCCTGCTATTCCGCACATATACGTTCACGCTCCAGACGCAGCAACGTTTCGGCAACAGCCAGATCGCGCGCAGAAGACACCACATGCAGCGCGTCACCTGCCAGCACTATGTGCCCCACCCTGTCGCCCAGCCAGTGCGGGCTTTTTTCGTACCAGCCGCGGGTAAGCAGGTGCAGCCCCGGCACGGCACGGAAAAGATACTCACGCTCGAACCGCATGCCGCCGTAACGCTGATTGTTGCCAACCAGCTGCAGCCCCGTGCCGTCATGCCGGAAAAAAAGATCATTCTCAGGGTTGACGGGTATCACCGTATCAACATCGAAAATACGTGCCGTATTGACGGCCTTGTCAATGTACAGGCTGCTGCGGAAAGGCGTTTCCACTGACAGCATCATGCAGGCGCGGGCCTGACGGGCCAGCAGAGGCAGACTGTCCAGCACGTGCTGCAGGGTGTCATGCAGCGCGGTATTGCTGCGGGCAAACGCTCTGGGACGCTCCACAATGTGCACAGCGCTGCCGTACCGCCGCCGCACATGGTCCATCACTGCCGCATCGGGCGTGGTGACAGCCACACCGCACAGCTGCGTTGCCTCCAGCGCGGCATCCAGCGTCCAGTCCAGCAGCGTTCTGCCGCCCAGCTGCTCCAGCGCCAGACAGTGGGGGTCCACGGAAAGCCCGCGTACAGGAACAAACGCCAGTGTGGGACAGGCCGGCCGGTTGCTTCTGCGGGCATGCGCCTCTTTGATGCGCGCGCGGGTTTCCACAATCATCCTGCGGTCGCCCGACAGACTGCCGCCATGCTGGCGATAGTAAAACAACGGTTCGTTAACGTTGCGCACATCGTGCTTTTCAATAAACCGCAACCACAGGTCATACCCGTCCTGACAGCGGAATTCTTCGCTATAGCCGCCCACGCTCAGCAGATGTGACCGCCTGATAAGCGTGCACGCGCCGTGCGCCGGCATATCGGGCAGCGAAACACCGCCGTTGAAATCGTTGCGGATCTCTCTGCCGATAACGGCCCCGTTTTCATCAACGTAATAATAATCGGGAAAGACAAGCCCCACGGAAGGGTTGCGCTCCAGAATATCCGTCATGACGGCCAGCGCTTCGGGTGCCAGATAATCATCGGCATCCAGCCGCATGATGTACCGCCCGCGTGCCATGCCAAGGGCCGTGTTGCTGGTGCGGTTCAGCCCGGCGTTCTGCTGCAGCAGTACGCGCACCCCGGGGCGCCCCTCATATTCCAGCACGATATCGCGCGACCCGTCCGTGGAACCGTCATCAATGATGAGCAGCTCATAATCGTGCAGGGTCTGGGCAAACACGCTTTCCACAGCCTGACGCAGAAACCTGCCGTAATTGTAATTGGTGATGTAGACCGTAACAAGCGGTTGGCTAGCCATGCAGGCATTCCCTGTACAGTTCGATTATTTCATGGGCGGCATAGGCCGTATGCGGCCGGTCCATTCTGGCCAGCATACGCTCAAACAGGGCAAAATCTTCTTCCGTATCCACGGCCAGCTGGATTTCACCCAGCGAAGGATCACCCGATTCCATATTCATGATGCGGATGCTGCGGGTGTCGTAAAAGTATTTGGTCACATGCTCCAGATGCTCGGGCAGATGCATGGCGGCATACCCTGCCAGAAATGCCGATGCGCGGCATACTTCGACACTCTGTCCCTTGGGAAAGGTGCGGCGCAGCACGTTGGTGACCATGTCGGGCAGTTCGGTGGCGTCATGTCCGGCATATCCGGCCAGAGTCACCGACCCGCAGGCAACCAGCGGCAGAGAGGCACACTCCGCGTGCATGTTGCCCCGCTGGGCATGACTGTCGGACAGTCCGGCGGCAGAAACACCGCCAAGCCCGTACAGCAGATTCACGGCACTGGAAATGGTCTGCGGATCAATAAACGGGCTGTCGCCGTTGATGCGCACAAAGGCATCCCACCCGCGCCAGCGCACACAGGCCGCCACGCGGCCGGCCACATCGACATCCGACCCGCGGAACACCGCAAGATCACAGGCCGCGGCATATTCCTCCAGCCGGTCATCCACGGTTCTGTCCGTTGTGGCCAGCACAATTTCTGAAACCCCGCGGACCATACGGGCCCGTTCCACAACATACCCCAGCATTTCCTTGCCGGCAGCCGTACGCAACGCCTTGCCCGGCAGACGGGTCGAATCAAGCCGCGCCAGAATGATTATTCCGACACCGCCTTTTTTCTGCAGCACCGCATTCATTTTCTGTATCCCACTATCCGTGCCGGAGCACCGGCCACGATGGCCCCTGCAGGCACATCGGCAGTAATGACGCTGCCGGCCCCCGCCACAGCGCCGGTTCCTATACGCACCCCCGAAACCACGGTCACACGCGCCCCCAGCCACACATCATCGCCCACCACCACGGGGCGGGCGGTCATATCCTGCGTGTTGATTCTGCTGCCCGCCGCAATGCCGTGGTCGGCATCCACCAGATAACAGAAGGGCGCTATGAGGCAGTCCGCCCCTATCACTACAGAGTAGCTTGCAAAAATAGTCGTGTGATATCCTATTGTCGTATTGCTGCCGATGCGCAGTTCACCCTGCGGCTGAGCCACACACAGCCGCGCGCCCTGTTTGAAAAACACATTGTCGCCGAAATGCATATGCCGCGTGTACCGCATCAGATGCACACCGCTGTCCATGTGTATGCCGCAGCCGGCACTGCCCACGCGGCGCAGCTGCCACCAGCGGCGCATGTCGTGCCACAGCCCGCCGGACGCCGCCGTGCGCACGCGGCTCTGAAAACGTCTTTCATCCGGGCCGTGCTGCGGGGGCTGCATCTCTGAAGACATCATGATCACTCCTGTTCCAGCACGGCCTGCAGGTCGGCAGCCGTAAGCACCTCGTGCGCTCCCATGCTGCGCGGCGCCCTGCGCCCCAGAAAATCCTCGTAGCGGGTGGCGCACACGCCGTGCGCGGGCCGCAGCACTGTCAGGTTGTCTTCAGTAAACAGCTGTCCGGCGGCTATATCCTGCGCCGCGTACACAGAACGCCGGAACGATGTCACATGTCCCTGCGCCTTTTCTGTGTCCGTGGGCTGCTTGACCCAGCTGCCCTGCAGCGTGCGCGCCCTGCGGATGCGTTTCAGCAGGTCGCGCAGTTCGTCCCGCGTGATTGAAACAAGATGGTCGCGGAAACTTTTTCCTTCCCGCGTATCCGTAAAATGCAGCTCGAGTATCTGCGCACCCATGACAGCAGCGGCATAGGCCGCCTCGCTGTCCGTGGTGTGGTCGGAATAGCCCACCGGCAGGCCGAATGCCTGACGCAGCGAATGCATGACATTCAGGTTGGCGTCGCCGTCCGGACAGGGGTATGCCGAGGAACACTGCAGCAACGCCAGTTTGCCCTGCGTGATATAGGAGGAATCCAGACTGCCGATATACCGCACCGCGGCTTCCACTTCCGGCATGGTGGACAGCCCCGTGGACAGAACCAGCGGCTTACCCGTGGACACCAGTGCCCGCAGCATGGGGCAGGCGGTGAGGTCGCCGGAACCAGCCTTGTGAATACGCACATGCGGTTCTATCCAGCCCAGCCGTTCCCTGTCCCATGCCGAGGCCATGAACTGCACCCCCGCATGGCGGCACATGTCGATAAGCGCCTCGTACTGCCCGCGGCTCAATTCAAATTTTTTAAAATGCCGGTTGCGGTCAGGACTTTCAACGCGGCTGACCAGAGCATCACCGGCGTACACCTGCAGCTTCACGGCATCAGCGCCGGATTCAATGGCCAGCGAGACAAGCTTTCTGGCGTAAGCGAAATCGCCTTCGTGGTTGCCGCCGATTTCGGCTATCACAAACACGGGGTTTTTATCAGATATGAAATAACTCACAGCTTTTTCACCATGTGCGTTCAATTTTGCTGTTCAAAACCGTCATCTCGCGGCAGCCCGCATCTGACGCCCTGCCGCGGTTGCGGACACCGGCCGTGGTGCCTTTTTTCTGTGCGGGCTTTGACGCATGCCCCGCAGGGTGTGTATGGTGCCGTTGACAGTAATGCCTCTTTGGCGATACCTAGTTTGTACAGTTTTTCTGTACTCAAAAAAGACAAGCATGGCAACAACCACACGGCGACACAAGCCGTTCCGCAGCAAAATACAATAACAATCAACAAGATACATCTGACATGCTGCATTCCACTCTGGACGTTCTGCGCAGTATCCTGCACCTTCTCCCGGCTGGTCTCCGCCGCCGGTTCTGGATCATTGCCGCCGGCATGGGGCTGGTCTCCGTTGTCGAAATGCTGTTCATTGCCTGTGTCGCCCTTTTCGCATCGGCATCCACCGCTCCGGAAAGCATACTCGGTTCGGAACGTCTGGCACCGCTGCGACATGCCGCAGGGGCTGCCTTTCCCGCTTCCGCCACGGAACTGCTCATCATCCTCAGCTGCGTCATGCTGCTGCTTGTGCTGGCAAAAAACGCCGGCGCATGGATGCTCACACAGGCCAGCAGCACCTTCTGCGCCCGGGTGGACGCCACCGTGGGCGAAATGCTGCTGCAGCGCTTTCTGCGCAGACAGTACCTGTGGCATCTGGGCAGACACTCCGCCGATCTTGTGACGCTGCTCACCTGGCGGCGCGAGGTGGGTTCCGCCCTGACATTTCAGGCCATGCAGGGCATGAACGAACTGCTGGTGGCCGCCGTTTCCGTGCTGACACTCATCGCATGGGCGCCGCTGGCCAGCGCCATCATCATGGCGGTGCTTACGCTGGCCGCAGTCATCGTACTGCGGGTGGTCCGCCCCGGCATAGACCGCCATGCCCAGCGCTGGACACGCTTTGACATGGCCGCCAACAAAGCTGCCACCACCGCCCTGCACGGCATAAAAGACATCAAGGCTTCCGGCAGGGGACAGGCGTTCTTTGATGCCTACCGCCGCAACGTGCGTACCGCCGCCGATGCCGATGCCGTCACCCGCGTGCTGGGCACATCACCCCAGTGGCTGCTTGAAACGGCAGGTATTTTTGCTCTGTGCGGCGTCACGCTGTATCTCACACTGGGCGCCGGCGCGGACGCCGCGGAAATAACCGGCACACTGGCGCTGCTGGGCGTGGCCGCGTGGCGCGCACTGCCGGCGGTCAACAGGCTGCTCATCCGCGTGGCCAACATCCGGCGGGCATTGCCTCAGACCCTGCGCATCATCGACGTGCTGCAGTCCCCTTTTGCCGCAGACCAGCAGGGCAACGACGAGCTGCCGCCCCTGCGCGGCGCCATCACCTTCAGCAACGTGAGTTTTTGCTACGGCGAAAACGGCAGGCCTGCGCTGGACAATATCTCGCCGGTCTTCCGCGCAGGCACCATGACCGGCATCGTGGGCGCCTCCGGTGCGGGCAAATCCACCATTGCGGACATGCTTACCGGCCTGCTGCCCGTGCAGCAGGGCAGCATAACCATGGACGACACTCCGCTGACACCGCGCACCATGGCCTGCTGGCGTTCCCGCGTGGGCTATGTGGGGCAGAAACCCTACATCATAGACGGAACCCTTGCGGAAAACATCGCCTTTGTCCCTCAGGGGGGTTCCTTCGACCGCCAGAGAGTGCTTGAATGCTGCCGCATGGCGGGCATGGATTTTGTCCGGCATCTGCCGCAGCAGGAAGACACCCCCATAGGTGAACGCGGCGCGCGGCTTTCCGGCGGGCAGGCCCAGCGAGTGGCGCTGGCAAGGGCACTGTACGGCCGCCCGCAGGTGCTGGTGCTGGACGAAGCCACCAGCGCGCTCGACAAAGGCAGCGAAGACATCATCCGTCACACCATACGTTCGCTGGCGCACAACTATACGGTTATCGTCATCGCACACCGGCTTTCCACCATAGAGGACTGCGATTCGCTTATCTGGCTGGATAACGGCACCGTACGCATGCAGGGCCCCGCAGCACAGGTGCTGCCGCAGTACAGACAATTTCTCGCCCTTGCGGCACAGCGCGCACAAAACTGATGCGCGCCCTATTTCCGGCTCTTGAGGGCCGTACATATAACGTCAGGTTTTAGTCATCATGAACATGCTCAGTTCGCTTTTCACATCGAAAACCCGGGTCAAACTGCTCATAAAGCTTTTTCTCAATCCGGACGTCTCGTCCTACCTGCGTGAGCTGGCTTCGGAATTCGAACTCTCGCCCAACGCGCTCAAGGAGGAACTCGACGGCCTTTCGCAGGCCGGCTACCTCAACAAGGAAAAAAAAGGGCGCTACATCTTTTACAATGCCAACCGCAGTCATCCGTTTTTCCCTGAAATAAGCTCCATTGTGCGCAAGCACATGGGCATTGACGGGCTGGTGGAAATCATCGTCAACCATCTGGGCACCGTACTGGAAGTCTATATACTGGACGACTACGCCAACGGCGTGGACAGCGGGCTTATCGACGTGCTCATCGTGGGCGACGTGGACCCCGAAAAAGTACATACCCTGTGCGTGAATGCCGAAAAACACCTGAAACGCAGGGTGCGCACACTCATATTGACCGAAACCCAGTTCGAGGACAGCCGCGACGTGATAATGAAGCGGCCCCACTGGAAAATTTTCTGATCATGACGGAACAAACCATGCATACAGCACAGTCCATACGCGAAACCATGCAACGCGGCCTGCCCTCTGTGGGCACATGGCTGCAGCTGCCCTCTGCCGACGTGGCCGAAATACTGGGCGCGGCAGGCTACCAGTGGGTGGCCGCCGACCTGGAGCACGGCGCCTTCAGCCGGTCACAGCTCCCCGATGTGTTCCGTGCGGTGTCGCTGGGCGGAACGGCCCCCTTTGCCCGCGTGGCCCACTGCGACATGACCGGCATCAAGGCCGCGCTGGATTCCGGCGCACAGGGCCTCATTTTTCCCATGATAGAAACACGCGCCCAGCTGGACGAAGCCATAAGCTGGGCACTCTACCCGCCTGCCGGAACACGCGGGGTGGGATTCTGCCGGGGCAACCTGTACGGCAGAAACTTCGACCACGGCATGGCACAGGCTGCCGAAACCGTTTTTGTGGCGCAGATAGAACACATCCGCGCCGTGGAAAACATTGACGATATTCTGAGCCATCCGCGGCTGGACGCCATCATGGTGGGTCCCTACGACCTGTCCGGATCCATGGACTGCACTGGCGATTTCGCCCATCCGCAATTCACGGCCGCACTGGCCCGCATCGAGTCCGCCGCCAAAGCCCGTCAGATTCCCATGGGGCTGCATATCGTCTCGCCCGATCCGGCAGAGCTGGCCCGCCGCACGGCGCAAGGGTACCGCTTCATCGCTTACGGGCTTGATGCCGTCTTTCTGTGGAATGCCGCACAGAACCCTGCCGCGGCACCCCGCTGAACCTGCAGCCGATAACGGAGTACGTCATGAAAATCACAGTATTCGGCGGTGCCGGTTTTCTCGGTTCGCATGTTTGCGACAAGCTGTCGGAAGCAGGCCACGAGGTCACCATATTCGACATTGTCGCATCCCCGTGGCTGCGCGGCGACCAGACCATGATCACAGGCGACATTCTGGACGAAAACGCCGTGCAGCGGGCAGTGGACGGGGCACAGGCCGTCTACAACTTTGCCGGTATAGCCGACATAGGCGAAGCCGGAGAACGCCCCGTGGACACGGTGAAGTACAACATACTGGGCAACACCATTGTGCTGGACGCCTGCCGCAGGGCAGGAGTCCGTCGTTTTGTCTTTGCCAGCTCGGTGTATGTGTACAGTCAGGCGGGCAGCTTTTACCGCTGCAGCAAACAAGCCAGCGAACTGTACATCGAAACCTACCAGCAGCTGCACGGGCTTGATTACACCATACTGCGCTACGGCTCGCTGTACGGTCCCCGCGCCGACAAGCGCAACGCCATATACCGTTTTGTGCGCGAAGCTCTGGAAACAGGACACATCACCTACTACGGCCGTCCCACGGCGCTGCGCGAATACATCCATGTGGAAGATGCGGCGCGCTCCAGCGTGGAGATACTCAACCCCGAATATGCCAACCTGCACATCGTGCTGACCGGACACCAGCCCATGCAGGTGGGAAATCTGCTTAAAATGATTGCCGAAATGCTGGGCAGACCTGTCAGTTTTTCATTCAACGACAATCCCGCCAGCGGGCACTACGAAATTACACCGTACAACTTCAGTCCCCGCGTGGGCAGAAAAATGACCCCTGTGCTGCATACCGACCTGGGACAGGGCGTGCTGCATACCATTGAAGAACTGCACAGGGAGCTGCACCCCGAAATGGATGAGGTGCAGGGCGTGCTGGTGCACGACCCCGGAAGCGGCAGCTGAGCCTGCCCCTGAAAAGTTGCCCCTGAAAATTTATCCCTGATGATTTCTTTCTGATGATTTATTTCTGACAGCCCGCGGCTGCCGCAGCGGCAGTACGCGGGGCACAGCAAGAACACCGCAAGGACACAGCAATGAACATTATCGCCATAATACCCGCCCGCATGGGTTCCAGCCGGTTTCCCGGCAAACCGCTGGCCGACATCCACGGCGTGCCCATGGTGGGCCACGTGGCACTGCGCACCGCCATGGCTCCCGCTGTCAGCGAAACATGGATAGCCACCTGCGACGAAGAAATCATGGAATATGCCCGCAAGGCCGGCATCAAGGCGGTCATGACGGCAGACACCCATGAACGCTGCACGGACCGCACTGCGGAAGCCATGCTTAAAATTGAAGAAATGACCGGTAAAAGCGTGGATATCGTCGTCATGGTGCAGGGAGATGAGCCCATGGTCACTCCGGACATGATAGACGCCGCTATAGCCCCCATGCTGGAAGACGCCTCGGTGAACGTGACCAACCTGATGGCCGACATGGAAACAGAAGCGGAATTTGAAGACCCCAATGAAGTCAAGGTGGTGACAGACCTGCACGGTGATGCGCTGTACTTTTCGCGCGAGCCTGTGCCCTCGCGCAAAAAGGGCGTGCTCAACGTGCCCATGCGCAAACAGGTCTGCGTCATCCCGTTCCGCCGCGATTATCTGCTGCGCTTCAACAGCCTGCCTGAAACCCCGCTGGAACGCATCGAGTCGGTGGACATGATGCGCATTCTCGAACACGGAGAAAAAGTACGCATGGTGCCGTTCTCCGGCAGAACCCTGAGCGTGGACACCCCGCAGGATCTGGAAAGGGCCCGCGCCATGATGCAGCAGGATACCCTGCGCAGAGACTACACCGGAGCCTGACCCATGCTGCCGCGTCCTGAAACGCTCTGCCTGCGCGCTGCGCTGCGCGACAACGCCGAAGAACTGTGGACATGGCTTGCAGCCGTGCCGCCCACCGCAGCGGGCACCCTGCTGCGTATGGCCATGCTGCGGCCGCTGTTCGGCAGCGGCGCGCCCCGTATGGGAACAGGCTGCCTGCTGCGGGGCTGCCGCAACATGCACTTTGCGCAGCAGGTGCGCATCATGCCGCGCTGCAGCCTGTACGCCCGCGGCGGCAGCATCAGCATCGGCAGCCGCACGGCACTCAACAGCGGGGTATTTGTGGACGCCGAAGACGGCGGTACCATAACCATAGGCAGCGACTGCGGCATAGGGCCCGGCACCGTCATCCGTGCGGCAAACCACAGGTTCGGCAAAGCCGGTATTCCCATCAGCATGCAGGGGCACAGGCCGGGCCGCATAGTCATAGAGGATGACGTCTGGATAGGCGCCAACTGCACCATTTTGCCCGATGTACGCATAGGCACCGGCGCAGTTGTGGGCGCAGGAGCAGTTGTGACGCGCGATGTGCCCCCCCATACCGTGGCCACCGGCGTACCGGCGCGCGTCACCGGCAGCCGCTCCGACCGCTGAACGCGCCATCAAACCCGTGCGCATGGCGCACAATATCTGCTTTACGGATAAACAGCATGAAAATAGCCATAACAACGTCGTCATTCGCCCGCTTCAGCGAGGCACCGCTGCAGCTGCTGCGGCAGGAGCACATAGACTATGTGCTGAACCCGCTGGGCCGCAAACTGACCGAAAACGAAACCATAGACCTGCTGCAGGACTGCGTGGCCGTGGCGGCAGGCACGGAACCGCTCACAGCCCGCGTCATGGACGCGCTGCCCGGCCTCAAGGTCATCTCCCGCTGCGGCACCGGCATGGACAACGTGGACATGGAAGCCGCACGCGCACGCGGCATCGCCGTACGCAACACGCCGGACGGCCCCACGCAGGCAGTGGCGGAACTGACCCTCGGACTGGCTCTTGATCTTATGCGTCAGGTTTCGCGCATGGACAGGGAACTGCGTTCCGGCGTGTGGAAAAAACGCATGGGCAACCTGCTGGGGGGCAAGCGGCTGGGTATTGTCGGCATGGGTCGCATAGGCCGCGCCGTGGCAGATATTTTCACACCGCTGGGAGTACAGGTGGCCTTCAACGATCCGGTATCCTGCTGCGGTGATTATCCCTGCATGCCCGTGGAAGAACTGCTCGGCTGGGCGGATATTCTGAGCCTGCACTGCTCCATGACGGGCGGCGAATGTTCGCTTTTCACCGCGGAACACCTGCGGCGCATGAAACGCGGCAGCTGGGTGATCAACGTGGCCCGCGGCGGCCTGATAGATGAGCAGGCGCTGTACGAAGCCCTTGCCGACGGCCATCTGGCCGGCGCCGCCGTGGATGTTTTCGGCAACGAACCCTACACCGGACCGCTGAGTTCGCTGGACAACGTCATCCTGACTCCGCACATCGGGTCTTACGCCAAGGAGGCCCGCATACGCATGGAAACCGATACCATTGCCAATCTCATCGACGCGCTGCGCGCCGCCGGAGTGAAATAATGGCGCTGGAACTGGTTGTCTTTGACTGCGACGGAGTTCTGCTGGAAAGCGTGGAGGTAAAAACCCGCGCCTTTGCCCGCACGGTGGAAGAGCACGGTCCCGCAGCCGTTGGGCGGATGCTGGAATACCATGCGGCTCACGGCGGAGTGAGCAGATTCAGAAAGTTTGAATGGTTCTGCACCGAGGTGCTGGGCAGGCCCGCGCGGCAGGAAGACCTGCAGACCATGGGCGAAAGGTTTGCCCGACTGGCCTTTGAAGAGGTTATGGCCGCCCCCTGCGTGCCCGGTGCACTGGAAACGGTGGAAGCACTGCACGGCAGAGTGCCTTTGTATGTGGCATCGGGCGCCCCCCATGACGAGCTGAATACGGTGCTGAGCGCCCGCGGACTTGCCGCACGTTTCGACGGCGTGTTCGGCTCGCCGCCGCACAAGACGCAGCTGCTGGCGGACATTCTGGAAAGAACAGGCGCTGCCGCGACCCGCACGGTAATGGTGGGCGACAGCAGCACCGATCTGGAAGCGGCCACAGCCTGCGGCACCCTGTTTTTCGGCAGGGGCGCGGTTTTTGCCGGCTCCGGCCATCCGTGGGCAGCCGACCTGCACCCGCTCAAGGACCACCTGCTGCAGCTGTTGCAGTGCGGCGGGGCATAACCCGTCCCAAAGCAGACAGACCACGTTCCGGCCCGTGCCGGACACGGAGCATACAGACAATGGCAAACTATCTTGTAACCGGCATTGCCGGATTCATCGGTTCCGCCGTGGCGCGCGCCCTGCTGCAGCAGGGACATCAGGTCACCGGCGTGGATAACCTGACAACAGGATACCGCGACAATGTTCCCGCGGGTGCCGCCTTTATCAAGGCAGACTGTCAGGACGCCGCCCTGTACGATACCGTCCTGCCGCGCACCCCCTTTGACGCGATTTTTCACATAGCCGGACAAAGCAGCGGCGAAGTGAGTTTTGACGATCCCGCATATGACCTGCGCACCAACACTGAATCGACGCTGCATCTGCTGCGGTTTGCCCGCCGCACCGGCTGCACGCGGCTCATATATGCCAGCACCATGTCGGTATACGGCTGCCAGCCGGACGAACCCGTGCATGAAACAGCCCCCGCAGCACCGCTTTCATTCTACGGTGTGGGCAAACTGGCCAGCGAGCACTACCTGCGCCTGCATGAACAGTTCGGCATCCGTTCCACCGCGCTGCGCCTGTTCAATGTGTACGGCCACGGGCAGAACATGGACAACATGCGTCAGGGCATGGTTTCCATTTTCATGGCCATGATGCTGCGCAACGGGCACATTCATGTGAAAGGCAGCCCGGAAAGATACCGGGACTTTGTGCACATTGACGACGTGGTACGCGCCTTTCTGCTCTGTCTCGGGCAGCAGCGCTCGCACGGCGAAGTGATCAACATCGCCGGCAGCGGCCGTGTTACCGTGGGGCAGCTGGTGGAAGAACTGCGTGCTCTGCATCCGGCACCTGTCACCGTGGAGTTTTCCGGCTGCACGGCAGGAGACATGCACGGCATACATGCAGACAAAGACAAAGCCCGCACAGTACTGGGCTATACGCCGCAGGTTTCGCTGCGGCAGGGGCTGGAAGACATGTACCGGCGCACCGCACCGCTGCTGACCCGGCACCACGGGGCAGAAAACGCATCCTGAACGCAGGGAGACGCCATGACCAGCGCAGAACAGCCTGCCATGAACAGCGGCGGCCAGACCGGCTGCAACCATATTCATCCCGCGGCCACGGTGGCACAGGGCTGCGAAATTGCGGGCAGCGTCATGCACGAACACGCCCGGCTGAAAAAAAACGCCGAACTGCGCGACTCGGTACTGGGTGCCTACAGCTATCTTTCTGCCGGTTCCATGGCCGTTGCCGCCGACATCGGCAGGTTCACCTCCGTGGGCCCCGGCGCATATATCGGACTGTGGGAACATGACACCTTCACCACCACCCACACCTTTTACCTGTATGAATCCAGCGGCGGGTTCTGCAAAGGCTGGCGCAACTTCAGCCGCGACAGCATAAGAACGGTCATCGGGTCAGACGTGTGGATAGGAGCCAATGCCGTCATCCGCAAGGGCGTCACCGTGGGCCACGGGGCCGTCATAGGCGCTTCGGCCGTGGTGACCCGCGATGTACCGCCCTTTGCCGTGGTGACAGGCGTACCGGCGCATGTACACAGGTACCGCTTTGACGCCGCCACCCGCAGCCTGCTGCTGCGCACGCGCTGGTGGGACCTGCCGCGGGAGACAATACAGGACATGGTGGACAAAGAAGTCTGGTACGATATCAATGACCTTGTGGCATATCTGCGGACTCTGCCCGACATGCAGGCCGAACAGATGGACGGACAGGCGGCCGGACAAATGGACGGACAGGCGGAGACCCCGCAAGACCGACAGGCCCCGCAGCAAAAGCACCGTTCACGGAAATGAGCTATGACATCCCCTACGACCGAAGCAAAAAGAACCGCGCTGCGCCGGAGACTGAGCGAGCTTTCCACCCGTTTCTGCAACGACGAGGTATTGCTGGCTAATCCGGTGCTGGCCAAAAACACCTTCTACGCCGACCTGCTTGCGTCCCTTGACTGGGATGACGCAGCCGTGCACATGCCGCAACGTACCAGATGGCTCCAGATGGCCCGGTATGCATTGCGCAGCACCGTGTGGCTGGCCAGCCTTGCCGTCAATACTCTTGTCACCCGCCTGTGCTGGCGTTCCGGCCCCGCGCAGGAACACGCCGTAAACGGCCTGAACCGCAACACCGCAGCGGAACAGGCCGGACCGCGGCCGCTGGTACTCATCGACACGTTTTTCCACATGAAGCGCATCGTCCGCAACGGCAGATTCAACGAAGTGTACCTGCCCGGACTAGGCGACGCACTGGAAGAGGCCGGCGTGGAATATGCCTACCTGCCGCGCGTCTGCGAAGGGGAGAACCCGCTGGTGTTCTACCGGGCTCTCAGGGTGCTGCAGCAGCAACGTGTTCCCGTCATTCTGGACACACAGCTGTTCACCGTTGCCGACCTGCTGCGCATAGGACTGGCCGCCATTCGCGCACCCTTTGCCCTGCGGCGCGTTCTGCAGGCCGTGGCCGCGCCGCAGCCGCCTGCCGCCACAGGCACTTCTGCCCATCAGGCTCTGGCCAGATGGAGCGATGACGCACCACATGGCACCCCGTCATACGAAAAACCATACGGAAGTGATGACATTCCGTCATTGGAAGAACCACGGGAAACAACACACCCCGCAGGCAGTCAGCCGCCCTTTGACCGCACCTTCATAGACCGGCGCATCAGCCGTGCGCTGTGGGCGGCCATGCACGACGTCACGGCGCGCTATTACGCACGCGGCATCACCGGCCGCAGGCTGGGAACGGTAACAGACTCAGGCGGCGCGGGTGCAGCGCGGGCCCTCACCGTGGTTTCATGGTACGAAAACCAGCAAACGGAAAAACTGCTGTTCCGCGGCATACGCCGTGCGGGCATCGCGTGCCGCATTGCAGGCGCGCAGCTGCTTGTGGTGCCTCCGGAGCAGATGAACATGCAGCCGGACATGGCCGAAGAACCATTGCAGGTGCTGCCCGACACCATCCTGACGCTGGGGCCGCATGCGCTGGCTGCAGACACCACCGGCAGAGCGGCCGCAGGCGCCGCCCTGCGCTACCGCCATCTGTTCGCCCCTCAGGCGCAGCGGGCATGCCCCGCCAGAGACGTCCTGATTCTGCTGTCCATTTCCGAAGCAGAAAACCGTTCACTGCTGCGCCGCCTGCGCTCAATCCCGTTGCCGCTGCCTCCGGATGCGGCGCTGCTGGTCAAATTTCATCCTGACACCGACCCCGCCGCCTATGCACACCTGCTGCCCAGAGGCAGCCTGACCATAGGCGGCACCATGCCCGAGGCACTCAGCCGGGCAAGGCTGGTCATAGGCACCGGTTCCGGTTCGCTGGCCGAAGCCGCATGCCGCGGCATACCTGTCATTGCGGCTTCCATGGGCGGCAGCGGCGCGCTCAACTACATGCCGGAACCCGGCAGAAACACCATCTGGTTTCCCGCCGGCAGCACACAGGATATTCTGGACCACGCCCGCCGTCTGCTGGGCATGAACCGGCAGCAGCTGGACGCGTTGAAACACAGCGGAACCGCAATGCGGGATACGGTCTTTTTCAACCCTTCGCCGGAACGCATTCTTGCCATGCTGGGACTGGCAGACGACTGCTGGTCCGGAGCAGGGCCGGAACAGGCACAGGAATACATCCGCCACAGGCAAAGCACCCGTGAGGAAGACACCTGTACGTCTCCGGCCGCGGCCGCACATACCCCGCAGCAACGGCTGCTGCAGGCGGTACACGCCGGTCCTCACGGTGCCGCATACGCAGACGCCCTGGCCGCGCTGCCTGTGCCGCGGTATCCGGCTGAAATCAGGAGGCTTGTGCCGTCGCGGGCGGGCCGGACGGCCGCTTCGCTGCGCCGTATGCTGCGCCAGCTGCTGCAACCGCACTGCTTCGGATTCATCACCGGCGCACCGGCGGCCCCCGCCGCAGTGGTACCGCAGCCGGACTGCGTCGGCGACACGCGCAAGGCTGTGGCGGAATATGAAGAAGCGTTCACACGGTTCATCGAACGCCCTTTATGCATCGACGATGCGCCGCCCGCAGAGGACGCCGCAGCAACCTGCCGCGCAGCGTGTTCCCTGCCGTGCACCTCGCAATGCTCACTGCCCGACCAGCACGATGCCGGACACACCGGCACGGGCGGGTCTGTCAGCTTTGCCGCCGCACGCATGGGCCTTTACGCCCTGCTGAAAGCTTCCGGAGTGGGAGCAGGTGACGAGGTGATACTCACCGCCTTCACCTGCGCCGTCATGGCCGATGCAGTGCTGCGCACCGGTGCCACCCCCGTATACACCGATGTGGATCCGGTAACGCTGGGCACCTGCCCGCAGGCGGTGGAACGCGCCCTCACAGACCGCACCAGAGCAGTGGTTGCCCAGCATAGTTTCGGTATTCCCTGCCGGATAGAAGACATCGCCCTGATAACCCGATCACGCGGGGTGCTGCTCATTGAAGATTGCGCCCTGACGCTGGGATCGCGGCTGCACGGCCGCACCGCAGGCACCTTGGGCGATGCAGCGATTTTCTCCACAGACCACACAAAACCGCTCAACACGCTTATCGGGGGCGTGGTATACACCCGCAACACTGCACTGTACGACGCGGTGGCCCGCATGGCGCAATCCGCGCCCGAACTGGAAGAGGCGCACCAGATGAGGCTGTGGAAGCAGCTGCTTTTTGAAACACGGTACCATGATCCGGCCCGTTACGGACGCTACCCCGCCGCGGCGCTGCTGCGGCGGCTGTACGGCCGCATGACCGGCAGCGGGCCGGTGCTGCTTACGGCGGATTCCCCCGCAGCCGGCGGCGCCGGGCGTCATACGCATCCTTATGCCTATCCGGCGCGCATGCCTGCCTTTCTGGCACGCGGCGGCACGGCCGCGCTGCGCTGCGCCGCAGCGGCCGAAACACAGCGCAGGGTCATGCTGCAGGGCTATCTGGATGCCGTGGCCGACACGCCGCTGGCAGACTATGTGCCGGCAGCCTATTACGATGCCGACCGCTACATAGTGCCGCACCGGTTTGTCATGCCCGTGCCGCGTGCGGAAAAACTGCTGGCAGCCATGGAACACCGCGTGGACACCGCATGGACATGGTTCCGCGAGCCGGTGGTCTGCGCTCCCGCAGGGCTTGCCTCGGCAGGGTATGTACGCGGTGAATGCCCTGTTTCCGAAACTGTCTGCGCGCACATCGTCAACTGGCCTGTGGACGTACCACCGCAGTATGCCGGAGAATTGCTCGAATTTTTCCGCTCCGCCGTCCGGCGGCACGCGGCACACCATACCGGGCAGCCTTAACAGCCGGCTGCAAACAGCAGAACAACCGCAAGGATACTCGCATGAAAGTCATCATCATGTGCGGCGGCAAAGGAACCCGCCTGCGCGAAGAAACGGGAACACGCCCCAAGCCCATGCTGGACATCGGCGGACGCCCCATTCTGTGGCACATCATGGATATATACGCCCGGCAGGGCTTCAAGGACTTCATCCTGCCGCTGGGTTACAAAGGCGACATGATCAAGCAGTATTTCTGGGAATACAAAATACGCAACTCCGATTTCACCATAGATCTTGCCTCCGGCAACATGACCACACACAACAGCTGCCCCACCGACTGGCGCGTAACCATGTGCGACACCGGACAGGACACCATGAAGGGCGCACGCATCAGTCAGGTGGCGCACCACATTGACACGCAGCGTTTCATGGTGACCTACGGCGACGGTGTGGCCGACATTGATCTGCACGCCCTGCTGGATTTCCATATCCGTTCAGGCAACACGGGCACATTCACGGGAGTGCGCATGCCTTCGCGCTTCGGGGCCGTGCAGACTGACGAGCAGGGCAACATTCTGTCATGGCAGGAAAAACCTGTGCTCAACGAATACATCAACTGCGGCTTTTTCGTCTTTGAACGCGAGTTTCTGGACTACCTTTCCGATGATCCGTCCTGCGACCTTGAAAAAGAACCGCTTGAGCGTCTTGCCGCAGAAGGCAGACTGGGCATGTACCCCCATGACGGCTTCTGGCATTGCATGGACACCCTGCGCGACTATAACGACCTGAACGCCATGTGGAACAGCGGCAGCGCACCGTGGGCCGCAGCAGCAGGAGGCGCCGATGTTTGCTGATGTCTACGAAGGCGCCCGCGTTCTGGTGACAGGACATACCGGATTCAAAGGTTCGTGGCTCACTGCGTGGCTGCTGGAACTGGGCGCCACGGTGGCAGGGTTTGCCGACGGCGTTCCCACCAGTCCCTCGGGGTACGCGGCCATGGGGCTGGAAAACCGCATAACCACCTACACGGGCGATATCCGCGACAGAGACGCCGTGCAGGCGGCTTTTGCCGATTTCCGTCCGCAATTTGTCTTTCATATGGCGGCACAGGCGCTTGTACGCCGCTCATACAGAGAACCGGCAGCCACGTTTGCCACCAACGCCATGGGCACACTGAACGTCATGGAAGCCGTACGCACCACGCCGGAGGTCCGCGTGGTGGTAAGCATTACCAGCGACAAGTGCTACCGCAATGACGAATGGGTGTGGGGCTACCGCGAAACAGACCACCTCGGGGGCGACGACCCGTACAGCGCGTCAAAAGCCTGTGCGGAAATTGTAGCCCATTCGTATATAACCTCGTTTTTCACATCCGGCCCGCGCTGTGCAACGGTGCGTGCAGGCAATGTCATAGGCGGGGGAGACTGGGCCGAAGACCGCATCGTGCCCGACTGCGCGCGGGCATGGGCCGCCGGTGAACCTGTCATAATCCGCAATCCTTCCGCAACCAGACCGTGGCAGCATGTGCTCGAACCGCTGTCAGGGTATCTGTGGCTGGGGGCCGGACTGGCGGCAGAATCAGCAGCTACGGCCGAAAACCCGCTGCACGGTCAGGCATTCAACTTCGGGCCGCCGGCAGAGGTTATCCGTACTGTAGGCGACGTGGTGGGCGAACTGGGCGCACATTGGCCGGGATTTACCGCCCGGCTGGGCACGCCGCCCGCGCACGAGGCGGAATGCACCCTGCTCAAGCTGTGCTGCGACAAGGCGCTGGCGCGGCTGGGCTGGCGCGCTGTGCTGCGCCACGAAGAAACCGTGCGCTTTACGGCCGAGTGGTATAATGCCTTTTATTCCGGCGCATCGGGTGATATGTCCGCTTTCACCACCGGCCAGATAGCGGAATATGTCCGCAAGGCCCGACAGGGAGGATTGCCGTGGACATCATGCTGAACACCGCAGATATAAGCGCAGCAGCCATACTGCTGCCCGTGGAGGGGGCGCAGCTTTCCGAGCTGCGTCAGATACCGGCTGAAGGCGGCCCCGTGCTGCACATGCTGCGTCTGGATTCTCCCCAGTTTTCACAGTTCGGGGAAATATATTTTTCCGAAGTGCTGCCCCGCCGCGTAAAAGCGTGGAAACGGCACAGCCTCATGACTCAGCTGTTCGCCGTTCCCGTGGGCTGCATTCATGTTGTTCTGTACGACGGCAGAGAAAAATCGCCCACCAGCGGAAGGCTGGCACAGGTCACGCTGGGCAGACCGGACAACTACCGCCTGCTGCGCATCCCGCCGCAGGTCTGGTACGGGTTTGCCGCCACAGGCGACACTCCGGCACTGGTGGCCAACTGCACAGACATTCCGCACAGACAGGGAGAATCGGAACGCGCCCCGCAGGACGCGCCGTTCATTCCTTTCAGCTGGGCCGGAGCAGACCTTTCCGGCACGCCGGTCATGTAACGGCGGCTCCGGCCGCATCAGTCAGGATAACAGCATGAGCGATTCCAACCGTCACAACGCCCCGTTGCGCCTTTCCCGTTCCGTGGTGGGCAGGGAGGAGGCCGAGGCCGTCACCCGCATCATCATGGAAGAAGGCTATCTGGGCATGGGGGCCGAGGTTCAGCGCCTTGAAGCGGAAATTGCCGCCTATCTGGGTGTGGCTGCCGCCAATGTAAGCTGCGTGAACACCGGCACCGCCGCGTTGCACCTTGCCGTGCAGGCTGCCGTGCCGCAGGGCGGCGAGGTGCTGGTCCAGTCCGTCACCTATGTGGCTTCTTTTCAGGCCATACGCGCCGCCGGAGCGGTTCCCGTGGCCTGCGAGGCTCTGCCCGCAAGCGTGACCATTGATCTGGACGACGCCGCCCGCCGTCTGACGCCGCGCACCAGAGCCATCATGCCGGTGCACTATGCAGGCTATGCGGGAGATCTGGATGCCGTATACGCCTTTGCGGACAGACACGGGCTGCGCGTCATCGAAGACGCCGCCCATGCTTTCGGCAGCAGCCACAGAGGACGGCTCATCGGGTCATTCGGCGATATTGTGTGCTTCAGCTTTGACGGTATCAAAAACATCACCTGCGGCGAAGGCGGCGCCATTGTCAGCGCAGACCCCGCCGTTAACGCCGCGGTAAAAGACGCCCGGCTGCTGGGGGTCGAACGGGACACGGAAAAACGGTTCGCCGGTCAGCGCAGCTGGAATTTTGATGTGACGGCGCAAGGCTGGCGGTATCATATGAGCAACATCATGGCCGCCATCGGCAGAGTGCAGCTGCGCCGCCTGCCGCAGGAGTTCGCTCCGGCCCGCCGCAGACTGAGCGCCCTGTACAGGGAACTGCTGCAGGATACCCCCGGGGTGGCCCTGCTGGAGACCGATGCCGAAGGCACGGTGCCGCACATCATGGCCGTGCGCATCACCGACGGCCGCCGCGACACCCTGCGCGGACTGCTGGACGGCGAAGGCCTGACCACAGGTCTGCATTACCGCCCCAACCACCTGCACACCCTGTTCGGAGGCGCAAGCCGGTCGCTGCCCGTCAGTGAACGGCTGGAAAAGGAACTGCTCACCCTGCCGCTGCATCCGGCCCTTTCCGAGGACGACGTACGCGCCGTATGCACGCGGCTGCGCACATTCATGCAGGAGAACCGCTGATGCAGCCTGATTCCGCCGCTGCTCCCGCCGTCAGCATCATCATGAACTGCCTGAACTGCAGCGTCCATCTGTCTGCGGCGCTGGACAGCGTGCTGGCGCAGACCTTCTCCGACTGGGAGGTCATATTCTGGGACAACGGTTCTTCGGACGGCAGCCATCATCTGGTGGAACGGCTTGGTGACAGCCGCATGCGCATTTTCCGGAACACGGCAACCGTACCGCTGGGCATGGCCCGCAATCTGGCCATCGCACAGGCGCGGGGCAGTTTTATCGCCTTTCTGGACTGTGACGACCTGTGGGAACCGGACAAACTGGCGATGCAGCTTGAACGCATGCACGCTGACCCGCAGACAGGTCTGGTGTGCACCGATACACAGCAGTTCACAGGGAACGGCCACCCGCTGAACAGGATATTCGCCCTTACCCCGCCCCGACGGGGCCATGTGTTTGCCGAACTGCTACGCGGATACTGGATAAGCATGTCGTCCGCCATGGTCCGCCGCAGCGCGCTGGAATCGGTGGCGGGTACGGACCGCGCCCCCGACGGCACTCTGCTGTATTTCGATCCGCGTTTTTCCATATGCGAAGAAGCCGACCTTTTTTTACGCATAGCCTGGGCGCACAAGCTTGATCATGTGGACAGCCCGCTGACGCGCTGGCGTGTGCATCAGAACAGCACGACTTTTGAAAAATTTGAACTGGCTGCGGAAGAAACCCGCATGATGTGCGACAAGTTCACCCGCCTGCTGCCAGCATTTGCCACGCAGTACCGGGCGGAAGCCGACCTGCTGCATACGCAGGCGGCATTCCGCGAAGCAGTGGGGCACTGGAAATCAGGCAATGCCGTCCGGGCGCGCAACGCGCTGCGCGGCCGCGTCAATTCCATGAAAACCGCCGCCATGTGGACGCTGACATTCCTGCCTGCGGGGCTTTACCGCCATGCCGCGGCAGCTTATATGCGCATGGCGCGTTTTTTCAGATAGTCTGACGCCACAACCTCCGCACCACGGGAGCCGCCCTTGACCATCCTTCACGTCTCCGCATCCCCTGCCGCAGGCCGCAAGCAGCTGGTCGTGCTGTGTACTGCCGCCTATTGCATAGCGCTGGGGGTACGGCTGCTGGAACTGCCCGGCTGGAGCGCCTATGACGCTCTGTACAAAGGTGAACACCTGCTGGCCACGCATGATGCCTATCACTGGCTGGCCGCGGCAACGGGATTTGAATTCGACCAGCAGCACCCGCTGGCCCGTATGCTGGCTTTTCTCCATTCACTCACCGGCATTGCCTGCGGCAATCTGGCCTTTTATCTGCCCGCCGTCATGGCCTGCCTTGTGGCACCGCTCATGGTCGGCTGGGGCGCCGCGCTGGGCATGCCTCTGGCCGGATTCACCGCGGGACTGCTTACGGCATGCGCCCCCGGACTGATGACCAGAACAGGGCTGGGTTATTACGATACCGACCTGCTCATTTCCGGAGCTCTCATCGTCAACACGCTGGTGCCTGCCCTCTGGCTGCGCAACAGCCTGCACAACCCGCTGCGGACCATCAGCGCCGCACTGCGCCGCTCCTCCGCCGCAGAGCAGCCCGCCCCCCCGCCGGCTGCGGAAAGCACCGGCCCGGTATGGTTCGCCGTATTGCTCTGCTGCGGGCTGTTTGTGTACTGGCAGCCGGCCATCCACAACATGTTCAACCTGATGGGCAAAGCCTTTCCGGGCATCGCCCTTGTGCTTGCCGCCCTGCTGGGACGCCGTGCCGCCATGCGCCGCACGGCGGAGGGGTTGCTCATATACATATTCTGCGCTCTTGCCGGTCCCGCCGGCGCCGGGGCAGCCATGCTGCTGTGGCTTGCCGGCCGTAAAAATCCCCGCTCGCTGGACAGGCTGTACACGGGCAGGCGCGCCCTGTTTGCGGCGCTTGTGCTGCTGGCGGCCGCCACTGCGCTTGAGCCTGCCGGTCTCAACTACATGCGCAGCGCCATCAAAGGCTATTCCGGTGAAAAAAGCGCCGTGGTGGCCCATACCCTGAGTTATCCTTCCGTGGTGGGCAGCATCATCGAAGCACAGAAACTCTCCTTCGACGCGTTCCTCACCAGCGTTCACGGCTGGACATGGCTTGCCGCGGGCGGACTTGCACTCTTTTTTCTGCTTATGCTTGCAGAACCCGTGACCGCTCTGCTGCTGCCTCTGGCGGCCATGGGACTGGGCAGTGTGGCGCTGGGTGCGCGTTTTGCCATGTTCGCGGCTCCGTGTTTTGCACTGGGCACAGCGTGGGCTCTGCATCTTGCCGTTCACGGTGCGGCCCGTCTGGCACACCGCAACGCGGCGCAGCCGCTGCCGACGCCGTACAGGCGCGCCGCCATGCTGTGTTCGGTGGCAGCCGCATGCATCATGTGCTGGCCTTCGGCACAGCTTGCCGCCGCGCTGGCGCAAGGTCCCATCATTTCCACCCGTCAGGTGGAAGCGCTGGACTTCATCCGCGGCAACACGCCGGAAGACTCCATGCTGTGGTACTGGTGGGACTGGGGGTACGCCGCACAATATTACGCCAGACGCACCACCGTGGCAGACGGAGCGCGCCACTCCAACCAGCGCATCTACGCCCCTGCCGCGGTGCTGACCACCGACGTGCCCCGCTTTGCCAACCAGCTCATCAAATACGTGGCCGGTGCGCAGCCTCCCGTTTCCGGCGCATTTGCCGGACTTGATGCCGGTCAGACCATGGAGAAGCTGCACTCTTTCTATCTGCGCGAGACACAGCCGTCCCCGCCGCAGAAACAGTACCTCATCGTTTCCGCGGAACAGCTGCGGCTGGGAGCATGGATCAGCCGCTTCGGCACATGGGATTTCAACACCCGGCAGTGGGAAGAGACAACGGTGCTGGCCATCGACCGTCCGGTGCAGTACAGCCCGCAGAAAGGCCTGTTCCTCATAAAGGGGCTTGATCCCATGCAGGCGGAATCCCTGACCGTGTTTGAGGGTACCCGGGTTGTCAATCACCAGTATCCGCATTTCAGCGGCAGACATTTTGTCATCGACAAGGATCAGGGGATGATTCTGGTCGTGGACAGGACCGTATACAACAGCATGGCACTGCAGCTGCTTGTCAACGACGGTTCCAACGAGGATATCAGCCGGTACTTCCGGCTTGTGTTCAGCAACGGCAAGACCAAGGTGTACGAAGTGCTGTAGCCGGACGGGAGCTTTTTCCGGCGCCGCGCATATGGTATATATTTACACGGCACACGCCGTGTGCCTGTACTCTTTGCAAGGGAGAATGACCATGGCCACATCACTGCCCGCTGCCCTGCCCGCAGCACTGGCGGCCCTGCGCAGCCGAGTCCGCACCGCCATATGCGCCGCAATGCTTTGCGCCGCGGCCCTGCTGCTGACGGCTTGTGCCGCCGCACAGAAGACGGAGACCCCCGCGCCTGACAATCTCGGAACAGTCAGCGGCACCGTGCTGTACAGAGAACGCATCATACTGCCGCCGGATGCGGAACTGACCGTACGGCTGCTTGATGTTTCGCGTGCCGATGCTCCCGCACAGGCGCTCGGAGTGCAGACCATGGCCCTTGCCGGTCCGCCGCCGTATGCATTCCGCGTGGCCTATGACCCGCAAAGCATCGACCCCCGCCACAGCTATGCGGTGGCAGCAGAAATCCGCTCCGGCGGCAGGCTGCTGTTCATCACCGACACGCGGCATGCAGTGCTCACGCGGGGCGCTGCCGGTACGGCGCAGCTTGTGCTGAAGGCGGTCGGCCCATGAATGCGCCTGCGCACGATACGCGCTGCCCGTGGGCCAGAACACCGGAGGAAACAGCGTACCATGACCACGAGTGGGGCGTTCCGGTACGCGACGACCGCAGACATTTCGAGTTTCTTGTACTGGAAGGGGCGCAGGCAGGATTGAGCTGGCTGACAGTCCTGCGCAGGCGCGAAGGCTACCGCAGCGCATTTGCCGGATTCGATCCCGCAGCCGTGGCGGCTTTTGACGAATCGCGCATGGCCGCCCTGCAGCAGGATACGCGCATCATCCGCAACAGGCTGAAAATAGCCTCGGCGGTGCGCAACGCCCGTGCCTTTCTCAGAGTGCAGGAAGAATTCGGCTCGTATGACAGCTACATATGGCGGTTTACCGGGGGACGTCCCGTACAGAACCAATGGCGGAGCATAGAAGAGGTACCCGCCACCACTCCGCTGTCCGACCGCATAAGCAGGGACATGAAGCAACGCGGCTTCAATTTTGTGGGCAGCACCATTGTGTATGCGCTCATGCAGGCGACCGGAATGGTCAACGACCATCTGGTCACATGCCCCCGCCATGCCCCCGTGCGTGCGCTGGGCGAAGGCATGTGAGCTGCCCCCAGACCAACCCCTGACCAACCCCTGACCAGCCCCAGCCCCCCCCTGACCAGCCGTAAAAAAGCCCGCGGCAGAACCGCGGGCATATTCTGTTCACAGCCGCCGCCCTCAGCGCGGCATCAGCGGCATGCGGATTTCCGTCAGCAACTCCTGTTCCGGCGTTGATGTGCAGTCATTAAGATACACCTCGACACTGGGCGCTGCGCGGAATTCTCTGCCGGAACGGCCGCCCCATTGCCCGCACAACGCGGCATAGGCATTGGTCAGCCCTGTGTAGGGGCCTTTCCACACGGCGCATACATATTCGCCGCCTTCCACCTCGCGTATGGCCACAGGATGCTCAGCCTGCACATTATCCGGCACCGATATGCAGGCATCGTAACGGATTTTATCCGGTGCGGTCACTTCGGGGTCATCGTAGCAGATGCCCATAAACTGTGTCTGTGCCGTCACCAGCCCTTGCGGAAACGCCCAGTCGCACAGGGTTTTCCAGGCAGCCTCGCATTGCGCATACGGGCCGGTGTGTCTGACAAAGGCCACCCGGACAGGAGCCAGAACCTTCACTTCAGGCTCCAGCCCCAGACTTTCCAACGTGAAACCGGCTACCACTTTGGTCATGGCGGATTCTCCCAGAACTCCGGCGGGAATCATTCCCGCTTTTCGCACATGCCTGCGCAGCGCGGAGGGAGACATGCCGAACTGTGCCCTGAAAGCTCTGCTGAATGCTTCATGCGCTTCGTATCCGGCATCAAAGGCGATGTCGGTCACTGAAGCGCTGCCGTAAGCCAGACGGTGCACCGCCTTTTCCAGCCTCAGCCGCCGTATGTAGGCCATCACCGATTCTCCCGCCACTCCGCGGAATATCCGGTGGAAGTGGTACGGTGAAAAATGAGCCTGCGCGGCCATATCATCAAGACTCACAGCCTCGTTCATATGCTCTTCCAGCCACAGTATGGCCCGCATGATACGCATGCGGTATGTCTCGTGCGCGTGTTCCTGCATAATGCTGTTTCCCTTTGCAGCGGTATACAGCATGCACGGTGCTCCCACATGACTTTTTTTGCGCAATGTCCCCGCGGGACACGGCAGCAGAGCTTACTTCCCCGCGGGGGGCTGCCGCTGCCGCTTGACAGCCGCCGCCCGCCGCTGCACTGTGGCACATCCAATATACAAGGGAGTTTGACCCGACATGAACAAAGTTGTCGTTTCCATCATCGGACGTGACCGCCCCGGCATAGTGAACACCGTGGCGCAGCGTCTGCATGAACTTGACTGCGATATTGTAGAGGTCAGCCAGACCATTCTTGAGGGAGCGTTCGCGGCGCTGTTCATAGCCGGTCTTCCCGAACGCCTCACCGTGGAGGCGCTGCGCGATGCGCTGACCACGCACATGGCATGGCAGGGGCTGGGCTGCTTCATACGCGAACATGAAGCAGGCGCCGGTGCGGCGCAGCAGTCCGACCCGTTTGTTGTCACACTGGACGGCCCCGACAGCAAGGGACTTGTTTCCGGCATCACGGGCGTCATGAGCGGATGCGGCGTAAACATTGAAAACCTGAAGGCCATCAAACGGCAGAATACAGGCAATGCGCTCATCATGTTCGAAATTTCCGTGCCGCATTCTGTAAACAATGCAGAGTTCAGAACCGCGCTGGAACACAAGGCGGCGGAACTGGGTGTGCGCGTAAGTCTGCAACACCGCGATATTTTTGAAGCCATACACCGCGTGCTGCCCGTATAGGCGCATCATACCAGCAAGGATATACAATGCTTACCGATCGCGAAGTAATCAGCACGCTGGACATGCTCCGCAACGAGCATCTGGACGTGCGCACCGTAACGCTGGGCATCAGCCTGTTCGACTGCGCCAGCGACAATTTCGACCGTTTCGCCACCCGCGTGCAGGACAAAATCAGCCGCTATGCAGAGCATCTGGTGGCCACCTGCGACGAAGTGGGCGAAAAATACGGCATACCCGTTGTGAACAAGCGCATCAGCATAAGCCCCATGGCCGTTGTGGGAGCGCCTTTCGGCCCTGACGACATGGTGCGCGCCGCGCAGGTGCTGGACAAGGCTGCCTGCAACGCCGGTGTTGACTTTCTGGGCGGATTCACCGCGCTGGTGGAAAAAGGCATGACCAAAGGCGACAGGGCGCTTATAGACGCCCTGCCCGAAGCCCTGGCCACCACAGGCAGGGTGTGTTCCTCGGTCAACGTGGGGTCTTCGCGCTCCGGCATTAACATGGATGCCGTGGCACTGATGGGCGACACCATAGTGCAGATTGCCGGCCGCACCGCCGACCGTGACGGCATCGGCTGCGCCAAGCTGGTGGTCTTTACCAACATACCGCAGGATGTTCCCTTCATGGCCGGCGCCTATCTTGGCACGGGCGAACCCGATGTGGTCATCAACGTGGGGGTAAGCGGCCCCGGCGTGGTCAAAAAAGCCATAGACCGTGCCATGCAGAGCGGTGACAGGTCTCTGGGCGACATTGCCGAAGTCATCAAGCGTACGGCGTTCAAGGTGACCCGCGTGGGCGAAATCATCGGCCGCGAAGTGGCCGAGCGCCTCGGGGTGCCTTTCGGGGTGGCAGACCTTTCACTGGCCCCCGCGCCGCAGGTGGGTGATTCCGTCGGCGAAATATTCCAGAGCGTCGGCCTTGCTTCCATCGGCGTGCCCGGTTCCACTGCCGTGCTGGCCATGCTCAACGATGCCGTGAAAAAAGGCGGCGCTTTTGCCAGCTCGCACGTGGGCGGCCTTTCCGGCGCGTTCATCCCCGTTTCCGAAGACCTCAACATAGCCGAGGCCGCAGCCACCGGACGGCTGACGCTGGAAAAACTTGAAGCCATGACCAGCGTGTGCTCCGTGGGGCTGGACATGGTAGCCATTCCCGGCGACACCCCCGCGGCCACCATCGCGGCCATCATTGCCGACGAAATGGCCATAGGCATGATCAACAACAAGACCACGGCAGTTCGTATCATACCCGTTCCCGGCAAAAAAGCGGGCGATACGGTCTCCTTCGGGGGACTGCTGGGCGAATCCGCCATCATGCCTGTACCCGGCAGCGGCGGATCGGAAAAATTCATCAGGCTGGGCGGACGGATGCCCGCGCCCATTCACAGCCTCAAAAACTGACACACGATGCAGCGGAGCCGTTACGGCTCCGCTGTTTTGTCATGCCGTATACGCGGCGCGGAGGACAGCATGGAACAGATCTGCTGGAACGACTTTGACAAGGTACAGCTGCGCGCAGGCACCATCCGCCGCGCAGAACCCTTTCCCGAAGCACGCAAACCGGCTTACCGCCTGTGGGTGGATTTCGGCCCTGAAATCGGCACGCTCCGGTCAAGTGCACAGATAACCGCGCACTACACTCCGCAGCAGCTTGAAGGCAGACAGATTGTCGCCGTTGTCAACTTCCCGCCCAAACAGATCGGCCCCTTCATGTCCGAATGCCTTGTTACCGGATTTGCAGACCACGAGGGCGGCATCGTCCTCATCGCGCCGGACGCGCCCGTCCCCGACGGCGCCCGCCTCATGTAATTCCGCCCCTTGGCCCGTCCTTTCCGCGCTTAGCCTCATGCAACGGCACCGCTTTCCGGTCCCGTTGCATTTTCTGTTCATACTGTTTCAATCCGACACTGCAACCAACCTGCGGTGCGCGCCGTGCCCGGCAACGGGGCACACATACACCCCGCCCCGCCTCCGGCTGTGCAGAGGCGCACACCTGCGCCGTGTTACCGGCGGATAAAAGAAACGGCTTAATGCCTGCCCGCCCGCTGCGCCATGCATGCAGATCACCGCCCGCCCGCTGCCGGTCCCGCAACGCTGCATACCTGAAAAAGGTGCCACACCGTAAAACACCCCCTGTTCTAAGAGCTGAAACAAAGCAGCACACAACAAAACACAAAATAACGCCTGCAACGAAAAAGCGTCTTGCAGAAAGCGGAACACATAATTCTATACCAAACAGGTATAGTATGCATTTTTACACACACTATTTACTACCACATTGGTATAAATAAATACTCCACCACTACAGTATAGTTATATAAAATCAAATAAAAGCTTCACAAAATGGTTTTTTATGCTATGTCTACCCAAAAGATAGAGTTATGAAATAACGGAAAAACATCACACCATTAAATCACTCTGCACAACAGCACACGTTCTGCGTGATACGGCGGAAGAAGGAGGCGGACATGCAACTGCCAGACGCATGGGACTGGGAATCGGGAGAGCGCACCATCATGGCCTCGACCGCTCCGCAGGAAGGTCACCTGTGGCAGGAAGAGCTGCAGGCGTCGCCCGACGGCGAGCGTTTTGCCGCTGTGACGGCGCTTGATGAAACCACATTTTCGCTGCGGATCAACGACCAGACACAGGAAGCCACCTACGACAAGATATGGCTGCCCCGCTTTTCGCCGGACGGCAGGCTTACCGCTCTGGTGCAGGAAGACGGCGAATGGACCATGCTGGTGGAAGAAGAGGCATGGCCGGGGCATTACGGCTACCTGTGGAGCACCATGTTCGGCCCTTCCGGCGATATTGCCGCCCCCGCGCAGCAGGACGGTGAATACGGCATGGTGCTGAACGGCACCCCGTGGGAAACCCTGTACGAAAACGCCAACAACTACTGTATAAGCCCCGCCGGCGGCAAGACGGCAGCCGTTGTGCAGACCCGCTCCATGGGACAGGCGGATGTCGCCACGTTTCAGGAAGGCATATACAGCGTGGCTGTAAACGGCGAAGCCTGGCCCGTGAATTTTGTAAACTGCTGGACTCCTGTCTTTTCCGCCGACGGACGCCGCGTGGCGGTGCAGGTCCGCCGCAATCTGCACGACTACACCATCGCGGTGGACGGCACCCCGTGGACAATCAACTACCAGTGCGTCTGGGAACCCTGCTTTCACCCTTCATCGGGCGGTGTGGCGGCTCCCGTGCGTCAGAACGGCATGTGGGGCGTGGCTCTGGACGGACAGATGCTGTGGAAGGCACGCAATGCGCAGTGCTGGAACCTGCGCTACAGTCCGGACGGCAGCCACCTGTGGGCCGTGGTTGCGCCGGAATACGGCATGTTCACCGTCTCTCTGGATGACACTCCCTGGACGTTCCGCGCCCCTGTGGTGACAGATATGGTTCTTTCCCCTTCCGGAGACAGAGCCGCCGCACTGGCCAGCGACAACAACACGCTCTGGCAGGTTGTGGTGGACGGCAAACCGTGGCGCGGCACCTATGACATGGCGTGGCAGCCTGTCTTCAGCCCCGACGGAACCCGCGTGGCGGCACGCGTGGAACGCAACGGGAAATACGTCGTACTGCTGGACGGCGCCCCCGCCGCCGAAGCATTCGACACGGCCTTTGACCCCGTTTTCAGTCCTGACGGCCGCAAACTGCTGCTGCGGGGTGTGCGCAACGGCAAGGCTGTGCGCATCGTAAAGCAACTCCAATAGCAAGGGAGGCAGTCGTGACGGCTTTCTACAACTTTGTTTCGGGGCCGCTTGCATGGGCGGCATGGGCCGTATTCATTGCGGGCAGCGCCTACCGTATTTTTTCCATGGTGCGTCTGGCGCAAAAAAAAGACGGTTCCGCCGTGGCGTACATGAGCTGGAAATACAGCCTGCGCTCCATCATGCACTGGATAATCCCCTTCGGCAGCATCGGCTGGCGCGAAAACCCCGCGGTCACGGTGCTCACATTCATCTTTCACATCTGCTTTTTCGCCGTGGCCATCTTCCTTTCATCGCACGTGGTGCTGTGGGACTATGCCTTCGGCATTGATTTCTGGAGCCTGCCCGACCCCGTGGCGGATATCATGACCCTTGCGGTGCTGGGCATATGCCTGTTTTTTGCCTACCGCAGGCTGTTCAATGCCAATGTGCGCTTTGTCACCCGCCCTGCAGACTGGGTGGCGCTGGGCATCGTGGCGTTGCCGTTTCTCACCGGATTCATGGCCACGCATCTGGTGGGCGACAACCTGATACTGAGCACCCTGCATGTGCTCTCTGGCGAGGCGGTGCTGGTGGCCATCCCGTTCACACGGCTCAGCCATGCGCTGTTCATTCCCTTTACTCGCGCATACATGGGCTCGGAATTTGGCGGCGTACGCCAGTGCCGCGACTGGTAAATCCCTGAGGAGGCTGCAAAATGGGCATTGCCGACCGGAAAATTGAGGACGAAGGGCTGAAGCGCGGCATAGCGGCGCTTACCCCGGACCGCATTCAGAGCGTCATCCAAAGCGTCATTCAGGGCGAAACCGGCGCACGGCTTAAAGTGTATGCCGAAACATGCATGCGTTGCGGCATGTGCGCTCCCGCCTGTCATTACTACCTTTCGCACGACGGCGACCCCAGTTATTCGCCCGTGGGCAAGGTGGAACAGACCATGTGGAAAATCCTGCGCTCGGAAGGCAGGCTCACCCCTGACGATATCTATCTGATGGCGCAGCTGGCCTACACCGAATGCAACCTGTGCCGCCGCTGCACCCACTACTGTCCGGTTGGCATAGACACCGGATACATAATGAGCACCGTGCGCCGCATCTGCCACAGACTGGGTGTCACGCCGCTGTACATTCAGGATACCGCACACAGCCATTCCGGCACCATGAACCAGATGTGGGTCAAAGAAGACGAATGGATAGACAGCCTGCAGTGGCAGGAAGAAGAAGCCCGCGATGAAATACCCACAGTCCGCTTTCCCATAGAAAAAGAAGGGGCGGACATCATGTATTCGGTCATCGCACCGGAGCCTAAATTCCGCACACAGCTCATCTATCAGGCCGGTGTCATTTTTGATCAGGCCGGGGTAAACTGGACGCTGCCCCAGACTCCCGGCTGGGACAACAGCGACATGGCCATGTTTTCAGGTGATTATGAAATAATGGGCAGGGTCAAACGGGCCCACTTTGAAACAGCACAGCGCCTTAAGGTAAAACGTATTGTCATGGGCGAATGCGGCCATGCCTTCAGGTCCATTTACGATGTGGGCAACCGCTGGCTGGGCTGGAAATGGCACCCCGTACCCGTGGTTCATTCCGTGGAGTTTTTCTGGGAGCTGTTCACTCAGGGCAAAATCAAGCTGGCCAAACAGTTTGAAGAGCCTGTGACCATCCACGATCCGTGCAACATCATCCGCGGCCGCGGCCTGACGGAAAAACTGCGCGAGGTGGTCAGCTTCCTGTGTCCCAACGTGGTGGAAATGACCCCCAACCGCGAGCACAACCTGTGCTGCTGTGCGGGCGGCGGAGTCATCAACTGCGGTCCCCCGTTCAAAAACGTACGTGTGGAAGGCAACCGCGCCAAGGCGGAGCAGCTCAAACGCACTGAAGTGGGCGTCATCATAGCCCCCTGCCACAACTGCCACGGCGGGCTGGAAGACATTGTCCATCACTACGAGCTGGGCATGTCGCTCAAATTTCTGGGCGACCTCATCTACGAATGCATGGAAAAGCCCGGCGCCGAATAGGCGCGGTGCAGGGAGGTCATATGCTGCGACGCACGTTCTTTGTCCTCGCCGTGCTGACCGCCGCCGTTTCATACGCGCTGGCGGCCATGCCCGACGGCATCATCACCGTATCAACAAGTGCGCTGGAACCGCTTACACGTCCGGCAGCGGTCTTCGACCACGATGCGCATAACGAAAAAGCCGGTCTCAACGACTGCGCGGTCTGTCATCACGGCGAAGAAGACGGCAAACAGTCGCTGGAAGTAACCAGCGAAGGCGTGCCCTGTGCCGACTGCCACGCCGTGAAAGCGCAGGGCAAACGCACTCCGCTGCGCCGGGCCTACCATCGCCAGTGCATGGGCTGTCATCAGTCCGCGGGCAAAGGCCCAGCCAACTGCGGCGGCTGCCACAAGCCGTGGCCCTCGTAAAGGAAGACTGCACATGCACACCGTCAGCATCAGCACTACAGGGCATCTGCAGCCGCACCAAGGCGGCGCAGCGCAGGACCCGCTGAGCTGGCTGGGCAGTGTGGTCCGGCTGGAAGAAGGAGTAACCTTGCGCAGCGTCATGCAGATGCTGCAACGATACCCTGATCTGGCACGCATAAGTCCTTTTCTGCAGACCGCACTGGCCGAAGTACGCAATGCACCGCAGAACGGATGCCGCACACCGGCATTCGGTCTGCTGCAACTGACACGGACCATAGAGCTGACGGGGTTTCCCGGAAATCCCGCAGTACAGACCTTCACCACCCTGCGGGGCACGGACGGACATGGCGCAACGGAGCACGAGCTGCGGTTCATCCCTCTGGACCGGCTGCTCGATATGCCCCTGACGCTGGGCGGCGTGAAACATACCGTATTTGGCGACAGGCCGGATGTACTGCACTGCGAAACCGCATTCAGCCTGTTCGACGTCATCGAAGGCATAGCCTGGGAGATAGGCTTCCAGGGTGGCTCCCAGCAATGCAGCCTCAGGAGGTAGCATATGTTCAAAAAAATCCTCTTCGCCACTTCTGCTTCTCCGGCCTGTGACAACGCGGCAAAAGTTGCTTTTGATCTGGCGCGGCGCAACGGTGCCAAACTGTATGTGTTCCATGTGATGGGCGTACCCAGCCGCGGCTTCAGCCACATGGTGCGTGACCTTCGCTCCGGCGAAGAAGAACACGCCGACGGCGATTACCGCGACTGGGTGGTGGAAGAACTGCAAAGCACCTACGCCGAACAGATGGAAGGTTTTGAAAAAAACACCAGCATAGAACTGGCTGTAGGGGTGCCGCACACCGAAGTGCTGCGCTTTGCCCGCCAGAATGACGTGGATCTGATTGTCATGGGCGCAAACACGCGTGAAGACGATCCGGGCGCCGCACGCACACGCAGCATCATCGGCAACACCATGCAGCGCGTGGCCCGCGTGGCCCGCTGTCCGGTGCTTATTGTCAACCGTCCCTGCACCACCTGCTGGAACCTGTTCTCGAACATCGTTTTCTGCACAGACTTCTCCAAAGCGGCGGATTCGGCATTCAAGTTTGCCCTGAGCGCCGCCAGAGAAGTGAACGCCCGGCTTTACCTCTTCCATGCGTTCGACATCAATGCGTCACGACTGGGGGTTTTTCCCGGTCAGGCAGAGCTGGAACGCACACTGGAAAAAGCCCACGCCCAGATGCAGGAACGCTACCTGCGCCACATGGGCGACTTTGACAACTATCAGGTCGATATCTGGGAGGGCACTCCCTATGTCGAGATTCTGAAATACGCCAGAGAACGCAAGGCCGACCTTGTGGTCATGGCGCATCACACCAAGGAAGTTAATCCCGACCAGGCCGAAATCGGCAGCACCGTAGAGCAGGTGGTACTGCGCTCGGCGTGTCCGGTGGCCAGCGTGGTGCATCCCGACAAAGTGGCGGCCTAGCCCTTCCGCGGGAGGCGGCCATGCCGCAGAACATTCTTGTTGTAGATGATGAAATGAGCTTCAGGTTTTACCTGAAGACGCTGTTCGAAACGGGCGGCTACACAGTGGAAGCCGCCCGCAACGGCAGCGAAGGGCTGCAAAAGGCCCGCACCAAAAAACCCGACCTTGTGGTGCTGGATGTGATGATGCCCCGCAAGGGTGGACTGGAAATGTACCGGGGCCTGCGTTCTGACCCTGTACTGTGCAATGTGCCGGTCATAATGCTGTCGGCTGTGGGTGCAGGCACTTTTGCCCACGCGCTTGCCATGATAGGCGTGGCGCAGGGGCAGCTGCCGCCGCCGCAGGCATACATGGAAAAACCGCCGTGCCCCGAAAAGCTGCTGAACACTGTCCGCACCGTGCTTGCTTCGCACGAGCAGGACGCAAAGAGGCACAGGGAAGACAAGGAGAGCTGCAATGCCGCACAAGATTCTGATTGTTGACGACGACCCGTATATCGTCAAATATCTTGTGGATATCCTGAGCGACAACGGCTACGCCACGTGCTCCGCCTCTGACGGGGCGGACGCAATGGCCGTGCTGGAGCGCGAAAAACCCGATCTCGTGACGCTGGATCTGGAAATGCCCAACGAGTGGGGGCCGCGCTTTTACCGCAAAATGACCAAGGAACCGGCATTCAAAGATACTCCGGTCATTGTCATCAGCGGGCTTTCCGGCATACATCTGGCCATACGCAATGCCGTTGCATCGCTTAAAAAGCCTTTTGATCCCAACAAACTGCTTGAGATCATTCGGCAGACTCTGGGAGAGCAGGAGCGCTCACAGGCCGCACAGGCCTCCGACGACGAATAGCACGCCGGGACGCGCTCCGCGGGGGGGCGTCCCGACGCAACTGCCGGTCCTGTTCTGCGGAACAGGCCGGAACGCGCTGCTATGCGCCGAGGAGAACCCATGAGCCATTCCATCCTGCTGGTAGATGACGAGGAAGGTATACGCACCGTCCTCGGGCTTTCGCTGGCCGATGCCGGGTACAATGTATCCGTGGCCGCCACCGGAGAAGAGGCCCTGCGACTGTTCGACCAGTCGCGTCCGGACATCATTCTTACAGATATCAAGATGCCCGGACTTTCCGGTCTTGATCTGCTCAAACGCGTCAAAAACATCGCCCCCGATGTGGAAGTCATCATGATCACCGGCCATGGTGACATGCAGCTGGCCATCCAGAGCCTGAAACAGGACGCCACGGACTTCATCACCAAACCCATCAACGACGACGTGCTGGAAATTGCCCTGAACAGGGCTCATGAACGCATCTCCATGCGCAACCAGCTGCGCGAATACACTGAAAACCTGGAAAACAAAGTACGCGAGCAGTCCGCACGACTGGTGGAGGCCGAACGGCAGCTGGCCGCCCAGCAGATGATGGACGGTTTTTCCGTGGGCCTCAAAGCGCTGCTTAACGCCATGGACAGCACGCTGGGCGGCGTGTTCAACGAACTGCCCTGCTTTGTGGCTGTGCACAGCCGCTATCTGGAAATCATCGCCGCAAACGATCTGTACAGAGAAAAACTGGGCAATCTGGTGGGCCACCAGAGCTGGGAAGCCTACTACGGGCGGGATAAAGACAGTAACGGATGCCCCGTGCTGACCGCCATACGCGAAGGACGCGGCAGCCGCACCGAAGAAATGCTGGTGGACAAGACCGGCAAAGGTATTCCCGTGCTGGTGCACACCGCCCCCATTCTCGACAATGACGGCGAAGTGGAACTGGTGCTGGAAATTTCGGTCGATACATCTGAAGCACGCCGGCTGCACGAAGAACTGCGCCTTACCCGCCACCGCTACGGCCAGCTTTTCGACGAAGCCCCCTGCTACATCACCGTTCAGGACAAACAGTTCAGAGTGGTGGAGGCCAACCGCAGGTTCCGTGAAGATTTCGGAGACGCCGTGGGAGGTTTCTGCCACGAAGTATTTGTACACCGCCAGACGCCCTGTACCGGCTGCCCCGTGCAACGCACCTTTAACGACGGCCAGCCGCATCAGTATGAAACCGTGGTCACGTCACGCTCCGGCGAGCAGTACAACGTGCTTGTCTGGACGGCCCCCCTGCGCGATGCCGCAGGCAACATCACGGAAGTGATGGAAATGTCGACCAACATCACGGAGCTGCGCAAGCTGCAGGACAGACTTTCCAACCTCGGCCTGCTGCTCGGTTCAACCGCACACGGCATCAAAGGGCTGCTTACCGCTCTGGACGGGGGCATATACAGGCTGGGTTCCGGGCTGGAACGCAACAATACCGAGCGGGTACACGACAGCTACGAAGATATCAGACACCTGACAGACCGGCTGCGCAAAATGGTGCTCGACCTGCTGTACTATGCAAAAAAACGCGAGCTGAACTGGGAAGTCGTTCTGGCTTCGCATTTCGCTCCTGAAGTGGCCGCACTTGTCAGACCCAAGGCTGAAGCGCAGAAAGTACGCTTTACCATCGAAGTTGCTCCCGATGCAGGAACATTTGAAGCCGATGCCGGCGCACTTTCCTCCGCATTTGTAAACCTGCTGGAAAATGCCGTGGAAGCCTGTACGGCAGACCGGACTCCGGACAAAAAACATGCAGTACACATGGCCGTCAGCGGCCTGCCGGACAGGGTGGAATTCTGTATCACCGACAACGGGGTGGGCATGGACAGAGAAACGCGCGAAAAGCTGTTCACGCTCTTCTTCTCCTCCAAAGGTGCCGCAGGTACCGGCATAGGCCTTTTCGTGGCATCACAGACCGTACAGCAGCACGGGGGCTCCATCTCCGTGGGGTCCGAACCGGGCAAAGGTACAACCTTTGTCATCACACTGCCCCGCACGCTGCCGGATTCCGCCAAGTCAGAACCCCGTCATCCGGCACCCGCCACCTAGACTCCATAACCCCTTCCTGCCCGTCGGAGGCATAAACAATCATATCTGAAGTGCCTCCGGCGGGCAGGG
>NZ_KI519496.1:136821-170029 GCF_000482745.1 Oleidesulfovibrio alaskensis DSM 16109
CCCCTTGCCCGTCGGAGACATGAAACAACCGCACATGAAGACGCCTCCGGCAGGCAGGGCGATGATCTCCCTGCACCCTCAGTACGCACGCCGCGTGCGGCCTGTTCCGGCGTGAGGCGCGTTGTGCGGCCTTGTCCCGCCACGCAAGGTCACTCGTGGCAAGCCTTAACGGACAGTGGGAGGGAAAGTTCGGCTTCAGTGCCGCCCCGGGCACGGGCACGGATGTGCAGTTCGCCGTTCTGCTCGCGCATTGATTTACGCGTTGCCATCAGGCCGAAACCGGAACCGGCTGGTTTGGAAGTAAAGCGGCCGTTGCGGAGCTGCCCCGCCGCCTCAGCAGGCAGGCCGGAGCCGTTGTCGCATACGATCCAGCGGACGCAGACATTGTCCTGTACCACGCGGATGCTTACAGTACCGGCACCGTGTTCCAGAGTGCCCGCGGCAATGGCTTCTTCCACCGCATCCACGGCATTGATGACAAGGTTCATCAGGCAGGCGTGCAGTGCAGAATAATCAAACAGCGCACTTTCGGATTTTTTGGCATTTTCAGATTGGTGCGACGGTTCAAGGCACAACAGCGCTCCGGCATCCGCCGCTCTGCTTTGCAGCAGCCGGACAACATCGCGCGCCACGCCCAGAGGATCGCCGGGCTGCATATCGGGTTGTGCCGGTCTGGAAAGATGCAACAGGTTCATTGCCATGTCACGCAGTCTGCCCACATCTTTACGCAGCATCTGCCAGCCCTGCTCAAGATACTCGCGGTTATCAAGCTCGAGCCCTTTTTCCAGGACAAACATAGCCCCTTCCAGCCCTCCGGCCAGATTCTTGATGGCGTGTGCCATGGTACCGGCAGTTTCCCCCATGGCGGCAAGGCGTTCGGCTTCCAGCAACTCGCGGGTGCGCTGTTCCACCAGCGATTCCAGCTGGCTGGTATAGCGCCGCACCTGCCCCCGCAGAGCAATCCGTTCTGCGGCGCGGGCCAGCGCAAATTCCAGCACATCGGCATTAACGGGCTTGGTCAGAAAATCACCGGCCCCCTGCCGCAGACTTTCCACTGCCAGCTGCATGTCGCCATGTCCGGTCAGCATCAGCACTTCCGTATCGGGCCAGGCTGTTTTAAATGCGCGCAGCAGGGCCATGCCGTCCATAACGGGCATGCGCACATCGGTCAGCAACACATGGGGCGGCCCGCTGTCATGTGCCAGCTGCAGCGCGGCTTCGCCGGACTGAGCTGTAACAACCTGATACCCCATATCGGCAACAAGAGGCCCCAGTGTTGCCAGAATGCCCGGCTCATCATCTACAAGCATGACAGAAAGAGGTGCAGACTCCGCTGCCGCTGACAGATCCGGCATGGTACTGTTCCATCGCTCCGCGCAGGCGGGATAAAGATGTTATGTTGCAGCGTTCTCAGACCCGGCGGGCAGAGAGCTGGTGGAAGGAAACCGCAGAATAAAACAGGCGCCGCCTTCCGGCATATTTGCCGCCTGTATGCTACCACCGAAATCTTTCACCAGCCCGTAGCTGATGGAAAGACCGAGTCCCGTTCCCTTGCCCACGCTTTTGGTAGTGAAAAACGGTTCGAATATCTTGTTAAGCAGCGAACGGGGAATCCCCTTGCCTGTGTCGCACACACGCACCACAACCTCTCTGTCTTCCACCGTTGTGCGCACGGTGATACGGCGCGGGGCATTAGGATCGCGCTCCGAACGCTCTTCAATGGCATCACGCGCATTGAGCAGCATGTTTGTGAACACCTGTTCAAGCCTGTTAGGCATGGCCATGACCGGCGGCAGAACTTCGGCCAGCTGCCAGTCCACTTCAATCTGCCGCAAAGAAAGCTGGCGGGCAAAAAACTCGCACGATGACTGCAGAACAGCATTGAGATTTACCGGTTCCAGCGTGATATCCGACTGGCGGCCGAAGTCCCGCATATGATTGATAATACCGCTGGCTCTGTCCACATGGCTGTCTATTTCGCGTGCCATGGTTTCCAGCACATCGGGTGCCACTGGTTCACCGCGATGTATTTTGCGCATGATAAAACTGCTCGCGGTTTTAATGACAGTCAGCGGCTGGTTCAGTTCATGTGCCACGCCGGTTGCCATCTCACCCAGTGTAGCCATTTTTCCGGCCTGAATCAGCTTCTGTTCGGTCTCCAGCCGTTCGGTCACATCGCTGGCAGCCACCAGCAGCACTGTACGCTCATGGTATTCTGCGGGGGACAGCATGATGTCGACATACAACATGCTGCCGTCCTTGCGATGGTTGCGGGCCCGGGGAAGTACAGTAAATGCTTTCAGCTGCGATGCGTACCGCCTGCGCTCCTCTTCGGGAAACATGTCAAGAAACGACATACCGGTCAGCTGGCTGCGTTCATAACCGTACAGGGTTTCCACGGTATGGTTGCAGTCAACAATATCAAGCGTCTGCGCATCCAGCACAAACACGGCGTTGGGAATGTTATTGAAGATGGCGTGATATTTCTGTTCCGAGCGACGCAGCCTGTCTTCGGCCTTTTTCAGCGCCGAAACGTCAATGGACATTTCCATGGCTGCTGTCACCTGCCCGTTTTCATCCACAACAGGAGAGGTATGCACAAGCCAGTGTGTTCTGGAACCATCCGGATTGGTGCGGTATTCTTCGCTGCAATGCGACCTGCCCGTGGCAAATGTACGTTCCACAGGACAATTGGGACAGGGGTCTGTGCGGCCTTTATACGCCTGATAGCAGAACGCACCGGGCAACGGGTGAAAGCGCTCTGCAAATTCCCTGTTGAACTGCAACAGGCGGTATTCTCTGTCCTGCACGGTGATGCTGCACGGCACCTGCTCAAACAGCGCCTGATATTCCCGCCGCTGCCGCAACAGTTCTTCCTGCTTCTGGCGGATATCATCGGCCATGGACTGCACCGCGCCGGCCAGCTCTCCTATCTCGTCATGCTGGCCTGCATCCGTTATCAGCACCGGCTCGCCCCTGCCTATGCGTCTGGTGTTTTCCTTCAGGCGCGAAACAGGTTGCGTGATAAACCGCCGCAGCAACAGCACAATGGCCGAAGCAGAAAGCAGAAAGACCACTGCCGTGGCACCTACCATCCCCTGCTGGAAACGGGCAAAGTCCAGCTGCGCAGGACCAAGGCGCATCACCACGTCCAGTGCGCCGAGCACCTGTTTATCGGCAGAATGCACATGGCACGGCCCGCCGGAACAGCCTTCTTCATTCATGATGGGCCGCAGGCTGCCCAGCAGAGGTTCTCCGTCCGCACCGGTAAAGCGGCGGGTGCTTTCAGAAAGAGCCAGCCGGGTCAGCGGCGGCTCGGTGTGGTGGCAGACATTGCAGGCTTCATCACGTATGTTTGTCACCCGTCCGACCTCGTCGGCCTGACTGGAAAACATGATGGCTCCGGCTTTATTGTAAATACGGATGGAATGGATGTCGGGCTGACGGGCCAGATCGCGTATGATCTGATCAAGCTCATGGCGGGCGTTGGTCATCATGGCATAGCGCGTGCCCAGCAGAATGGTACTGCCCAGCCTGTCCGCGCCTTCGGCAAATTCGCGCATAGCATGACGCTGATGGTAGCGCATGTTAAACCAGGAAAGCGCCACAAGCCCTGTAAGCAGCGTCACACCCGTGGTCAGCACGATGCGGTACACCAGACCGAACCGGCGGGGGGATGTCTTTTTATGCATGGTATTCCCCTGCATGTGGCCGGCGCAGCAATAACACGCAGCGCGCCGCACGCACACAGCATTTGCGCGGAACATCCGCACGGCAGAACCACAAAAGCCCCGCCGGTGCAAGACATTCACACACCGGAATTCTTCCGGCGCAATACGGTACCAAATGGTACCATCAGGCGCCTTTTCTGGCACGGCTGCCCGAGGCGTGCCTGCAGTGCTCGTCTTCGATGGTCTGGCAGAAATCGCCGAACCGCACCCCCTGATCGGAGTAGGCCACAAGCTCGGCAAATGTGAAACGGTCAAGACGCTCGAACATGGCTATTCCCGCTTCTTTCCAGAGCATTCTGGTAAGACAGCCGGGCGCATGGGTACAGCCCTCTTCATCGCGCCCGCAGCCCACGATGTCTGTGCCGCCTTCCAGCAGGCGCACCACATCGCCCACGGTAAATGTGGTTACATCACGCGCCAGCGTATGGCCCCCGTTGGGCCCGCGCTGGGCCTTTAAAAAACCGGCCTCTTTCAGCTGGCGGGCAATCTTTTCAAGATACTTCTGCGAAACCCCCAGACGCTCGGCCACGTCCCGCATCAGCACTGGCCCGTTTCTGCCGTGAACCGCCACATCAAGCAGCATGCGGGTACCATACCGGCTGTTGGTCAGAAGGCGCATTGTTTCCCCTCCGTTTTTGGTCTTACAAGGCCGCACAATATCAGCGGCCAAACACAAGCAAGGCCCTGACAGCCGCGAAGGCATCCTGCCCGATGCCGTATCTGCTGCACGTCACCGTACAGACAGCCGCAGACTGTCAGAGCGCGAGCCGGATTTGCCGCGCGCATGAAAGGCACACGCGACAGGCGACCAAGAGAACGCCGCGGCTTTCCTGCCCGTTTTCCAAAGCATACAACACCCCCCGCAAACTCTCAACAAAAGACCACAAATACGGTGGAAAATTAATATGTTCTGACAAAAGGCCCATGCATCGCATGCGCTTTTTTTCACATCCTTTTCCACAGAAAAAAACAACACGAACACAGCATGTTAGCGAACACTTACACACCAGCTTTCCTCTGCCGAAGCATTTGGCTGAATCGCCAAATACTTCTTGACACGCCCCTTCGCCGGAAGTATTTGGCGAAAAAGCCAAATGAAAAAGGAGGGCACAGTGATGGATAATCCGTTCACTGAGCGTCAGGCCGCAATTTTTAAAGCGCTGGGACATCCGGCACGATTATGCATGGTCGATGCGCTGACCGCCGGAGCACGCTGTGTGTGCGAACTGCAGGAACTGGTCGGCTCAGACATGTCCACTGTCTCCAAGCATCTTTCCGTACTTAAAAAAACCGGTATCGTGCAGGATGAGCGTCGCGGCAACAATATTTACTATTCCATTGCCCTGCCTTGCGTGACCGGTTTTCTGCAATGCACCCGTCAGGCTGTGGAGCGCGCAGGCATCAGCCCCGCACCTGAACAAACCGGCAGAACGGATGCAGCCGACTGACAAATCCGCCTTGAACGGCAAGCATGTTGAAACCCCTAAAAAGGAACACCGCGATGTCTGCACACGACCCTTTTACAGCTCCTCCCTGCTGCTGCAATAAAGACAACCCCGTCCGGAAACAGGACAATACAAAGACCCCCGGCGGCATGCGTCCTCTGCAACCTGCCGGTGGCCGCGCCATTCGCCCGCGCACCATGCTATTCTTAGCAGGCGGGCTTGTCGTATGGTTTGCCGTCTACGGGCAGCTGCTGTCTTTTGCCCGTCTTGTCACCTACGACGTGCTGGGTCTCGGGCGCGGCACACATCTGGGCGAGGCTGTTGAATTCTTTATTTACGACACGCCCAAAGTGTTGATGCTGCTTGTGCTGGTTGTCTTCGGTGTCGGCATTCTGCGGTCTTTTTTCACACCTGAGCGCACCAGAAAAATTCTGGCCGGACGCAGTGAGGCCGCCGGTAATGTGCTGGCAGCCCTGCTGGGCATTGTCACCCCGTTCTGCACATGTTCGGCGGTTCCTCTCTTTATGGGGTTTGTGGCAGCCGGCGTACCGCTCGGGGTCACACTCTCTTTCCTTATCGCCGCCCCCATGGTCAACGAAGTTGCCGTGGTATTGCTCTACGGACTGCTGGGATGGAAAGTCGCCGCCCTGTACATGGGCACCGGTCTTGCCATTGCCGTGCTGGCGGGCTGGATTATCGGCCGCTTGCGCATGGAACGTTATGTGGAAGACTGGGTTACACAGACAACACAGCCCGCAGCCGGTTTGATGCTGGAAGCACGCATGAGCTGGGAAGGACGGATCAGCTACGCAATTGGTGCCGTGCGCGATATCGTCGGCAAAGTGTGGCCGTATGTTGTACTGGGCATAGCCGTGGGAGCCGGAATTCATGGTTATGTGCCCGAAGGCGTTCTGGCTTCCGTCATGGGCAAAGAAGCATGGTGGTCTGTGCCTGCCGCGGTGGTGCTGGGCATTCCCATGTATTCCAATGCCGCAGGCATCATTCCTGTAGTGCAGGCACTGCTGGGCAAAGGCGCCGCGCTGGGTACCGTACTGGCCTTCATGATGGCCGTCATCGCTCTATCGCTGCCCGAAGCCGTCATACTGCGGCGCGTACTCAAAATGCCCCTTATCCTCACATTCTTCGGCGTGGTGGGCTGCGGAATCCTCATTGTCGGCTTCCTTTTCAATATGCTCATCTGACCGGCCGTATCCGGCGGGCAAGGGGAATCATTCCCCTTACCCGTCGGAGACATTACACAATCACTCATGAAGACGCCTCCGGCGGGCAGGGAGATGATCTCCCTGCACCCTCAATGCGCTCTTCGCATGTTCCCCGGATACGCCCGCGGCGCGCTGTACTGCTTTGCTCCGTGCCGATGATGCCGCCCTGAACGCCCCAAAGGCCATAGCTGACCGGTCCGCGCCGGGCGCATCTCGGGATGCAACGGGGGATGCAAGGGGAATCATTCCCCTTGCCCGCCGGAGGCATAGCTATTTAAAACAAAACGGACCCCGCTTCCTGCAAGAGGCGGGGTCCGTCAACAATCCCTTACGTAATGCGCGGGAATTGTATTTCTGTGTACGTTTTAGATGATACGCTTGCGTATCTGCGTGACCAGCACCTCGGCCAGTACAACCACGGCAAAAATGCAGACCAGCACCAGTGATACGCGCGTCCACTGGAACAGGTTAAGTGCCGTATCAAGCGCTACGCCGATACCGCCGGCGCCCACCAGACCGATGACCGAAGATTCACGCACGTTGATGTCCCAACGGAACAACGCGATACTCCAGAACGCGGGAGAAACCTGAGGCCAGTAAGCCTTGAGGAATATGCTCACCCACGGCGCACCTGCGGCGCGCATGGCTTCCACCGGCCCGCTATGGGCTTCTTCCAGTGCTTCGCCGAACAGTTTGCCCACAAACCCGATGGAACGCACGGCAATGGTGATAACCCCTGCCAGCGTGCCGGGACCGAACATGGCCACAAACAGCATGGCCCACACCAGCGAGTTAACCGAACGGGAAGAAACCAGAATAAAGGTTGCCAGCCAGTTGAGTGCGGGAGCACGGCACACGTTACGTGCAGCCATCACACCTACCGGCAGCGCCAGCACCAACGTCAGCAGCGTACCCAGCGTGGCGATATGCAGTGTTTCCACCAGACTGGCGTGCACCCCTTCGTAATAAAAACCGAAGTCCACAGGCCACATGCGCTGGAAAAGGTCAGAAACCTGATGCGGAGCATCCATGAGGAACTCGGGGATGACCTGCACGGTACGGAACGACCATGCCAGCAGCACGCCCACGCACAGAAATACGGTAAATCGCGCATAGCGTTCGGCACGGGTAAACCGCACCCACTCACGGTCTGCTACGTTCATCGGAACACCCCCTTCACCCGCTGGGCAAGCAGTTCGCTCACCATAACCAGAGCGATGATGCAGATAAGGATGGCACTCACGAAGTCATAGTCGTAACGCTGGAATGCAGCCGCAAGCGTACCGCCTATGCCGCCTGCACCCACAATGCCTATCATGGTCGAGTTACGCAGGTTGGCGTCTGTCTGATAGGTGGCAAACCCGATGAAGCGGTTCAGCACCTGAGGCAGCACGGCAAAAATAAGCACAGAAGGAAACGGTGCGCCCGCAGCCCGCATGGCTTCGACAGGTTTAAGCGAAATCTCTTCGATGGCTTCGGCAAAAAGTTTGCCGATAAATCCTATGGAAGCGAAAATAAGAGTCAGAATACCCGCCAACGGCCCGAACCCCACGGCCTTTACAAACAGAATAGCAAAAATCACGGGGTGAAAAGAACGGCAGATGGCAATAAAACCGCGGCTGGGCCATGTGAGCCAGTCGGGCATCAGGTTGCGCGCGGCCATAAGACCGATGGGCAGCGAGATAAGCACACCGAAAGCAGAAGAGATGATAGCAATCTGCAGTGTTTCCAGAAGGTTGTTTATAAGCAGCTGCCAGCGGGCAAAGTTGGGCGGCACCATGGCCCCCAGAAAGCGCTGGGCGTTGTCCATACCGGCGATGACGCGGTCAAAGGAAATTTCCAGCGACTGCGCCGCCCATATGCAGTACAGCACGACAAGCAGGTACCCGGAGCGCGCCCAGTAATTCGGTCTGAACGGTGCCGGGCGTTTCATGGGGCTATCACTCATTTCAGCCAGTCCTCGCCGCCGTAGATTTCCTTCAGGTGATCATTGGCCAGATCGGCCGGATCGCCGTCGAACACCACAAGCCCTTTGCTCATGCCCACCACGCGGTCGGCAAAGCGGCGGCCCAGCGACACGTCGTGGATGTTGACCAGCACGGGGATGTTGTTACGGTTTGCCACCTCGTTCAGCAGCTCCATAATTTCCACCGACGTCTTGGGGTCAAGAGACGAAGTAGGCTCGTCTGCCAGCAGAATATCAGGCTGCTGCATAACGGCGCGGGCAATGCCCACACGCTGCCGCTGTCCGCCCGAAAGTTCGTCGGCGCGGGCCTGGGCAAAGTCGGAAAGACCCACAAGGTCCAGCAGGTCATAGGCACGGCTGATGTCTTCTGCAGGAAATTTACGCAGCCATGCGCGCATGGGAGAAATATACCCCAGTCTGCCGCAGAGCACGTTTTCCATAACGCTCAGACGTTCCACCAGGTTGAATTCCTGAAACACCATGCCTATGCGGCGGCGCATGGCGCGCAGGTCGCTGCCGCGCAGTGCGCACAGGTCCACCCCGCCCAGCATGATGCGGCCGGCCGTGGGTTCGATAAGCCTGTTGATACAGCGCAGCAGTGTGCTTTTACCCGTACCGGAAGGGCCTATGATGGCGGTGGTGCTGCGTCCTTCGACGGTAAGGCTGATATCCTTGAGCACCGCTTTGCCGCGGACATATTCCTTGCGCAGATGTTCAATGACCAGAGATGCTCCGGCAGACGGAGCATGTTGTGCAGTTGCCTGAGTCACTGTTGACTTTCCTTTGTGTAAAACCCTGAAAACATGGACAGTGGGCGTCGGAAACACCGACGCCCACTGTGTAAGCCGTTATCAAATGGTACTGCCGGGCAGCCCTACTGCTTGGCCTTGGCGGCCTTTTTAGCCTTGGCTTCGGCTTCTTTCTTGGCAATGGCCTCAAGACCGGCCTGATTGAAGTGTTCGCCGTTGGCATCGGCTATATCGCGGATGATTGCCCAGTCTTTCTGATACGTGACGGGGAAGAAACGGTCCGCGCCGCCGAAAGTTTTCTGCATGGCAGGGGTGAAGCGGTATTCAAGGAATGCCTCACGGATCTGCTCCACCAGTTCGGGCTTCAGGTCGTGTGCGTACCCGAAGGAGGAAGTGGGGAACTGTTCGCTCTGCCAGACGATACGGAAGTCTTCTTCGTTGATGCGACCGGCTTTGGCCATACGTTTGAACACGTCGCCTGCCACAGGGGCAGCGTCGTAGTCGCCGAAGGCCACGCCCAGAATGGACTGGTCATGCTTGCCGGAGTAGACAACGGTGTAATCTTTGTCGGGGGTGATGCCCAGCTTGGGGAACAGTGCGCGGGGAGCAAGGTTGCCGGAGTTGGACGAAGCGGAAGTGTGCGCCACACGTTTGCCCTTAAGGTCGGCCACGGACTTGATATCGCTGTCCTTGCGGGTGATCAGCAGCAGGCGGTAGCCCTGAAATTCGCCTTCATTGCCTTTGACGGCGATGGGTATGTAGCCGGCAAGGTTGACTGCGTAGCAGGTGGGACCCGTGGAAAAACCGGCGATATGCAGACGGCCGGAGCGCATGGCTTCCACTTCTGCAGCATTGGACTGCACCGTGTAGTATATGACACGCTTGCCGGTTTTCTTTTCAAGATATGCCTGAAAATCGGCAAAGGCGTCCTGATACACTGCGGGATCTTCCACAGGGGTATAGGTGAACACCAGCGTGCTGGGGTCCTTGAATTCGGCGGGATCCTTGGGCGGATCTGCCACGAGGTCTTTGTTTTCATCGCAGTACGCTTCGTCCAGCGCGCCGCGGAACGAGCAGTCGGCGGCAAAGGCCGACGTTGCCAGACCCATGAAGGCCACGATAGCCAGCAGACAAGTCCACTTCCTCAACATAGTGCACTCCTTGAGATGATGCGATCCGTGTGGACGGTCGCCCGAATCCTCCCGGTGCGGACCGTCACCTGAAAAACCTGCAGTACGGTAAATAATAACGAACGATTCTCAAAGCGTTTTTTCATATCCACGCCGCGAAAGGCGCGTATGAGACGCTTTTTGAATTCTTTGATTTCCCAGCCGAAAAAGACAGCGCCCGGCAAAGAGGCAATGCCCGCCAGCGTATGCGGCAGACATCAGGCAAGAAACAGTTCCGCGCCTGATTCCTTTACCAGCGTTTCCCACTGCGGCGAAGGCAGCGGCCCGTTGGAGAACAGCGCCGTCAGGTCGCTCAGGCGCGCCATGCGCACCATGGCAGGCCGGCCGAACTTGGAGTTATCAGTCACCATGTACACATGGCGCGAACACTCGATGATGGTACGGGCCACAGCCACCTCGCGGTAGTCGTAATCCAGCAGATTACCGTCTTCATCTATGCCTGAAATGCCGATGATGCCGTAATCCACCCGGAATTCGCGTATGAAGCGTTCTGCGCTGGGCCCCACTATGCCGTTGTCTCTGTGGCGGACAGTACCCCCCGCCACCACAACGTCATGTGATGAATTCTGGGCAAGAATGGAAGCCACGTTAAGGCTGTTGGTCACCACCCGCAGGCCTTTATGAGCCAGCAGGGCGCGGGCCACTGCTTCCGTGGTGGTGCCTATGTTTATGCACAGCGAAGCACCTTCCGGAATATGCTGGGCCACCAGCTCTCCTATGCGCCGCTTTTCGTCCATAAACATGGATTTACGCTGATCGTACACAATGTTGCTGGAGCCCAGAGGCACCCCCGCCCCACCGTGAAAGCGCTGCAGCCGGCCTTCGGCGGCCAGCGTGTTTATATCTTTACGGATGGTCTGAGGAGTCACTCCGAAACGGACGGCCAGTTCTTCGATGGTGGCATATCCCCTCTCGGCAAGGAACTCCTGTAACGATTTGTGTCGAACCGCGCTTTTGCTCATGGGCGCACTTTAGCGTTGCCGGACGCAGAAAACAAGGGTTCCGGCACTGCGGCCGCCCGTGCTGGACAGACATACAGGCGCGGCGTATCATGCTCGGATACGCATTTTCCGGCAGAGTATTTTCATTTTCGCTCATCAACCGCAGGACCAGCGCATGAATGCCAAACGCTGCTTTGTCTTCGACCTTGACGGCACAGTCTATCTGGGAGACAAGCCCATCCGCCCCACCGTGGATTTTATCCGCAACCACTGGGATACTCTCGATTTTCACTTTCTCAGCAACAACACATCCAAGTCTCCGGAAACATACATCCGCAAACTGCGCGGCATGGGCATAGCCGCCCGCATGGAACAGATTCTTTCACCGGTCACGCCGCTGGTTGCCCATCTGCGGCATCACGGCATCCGCACGGTCTATCCGGTGGGCAACAACGACTTTGTACGCTGTCTTACCGGTGCCATGCCCGAACTGACCATAGGCGAAGAGCATTGTCAGGCGGTCATTCTGGCCTACGACACCGAGTTGACGTATCAAAAACTGGCGCGCTCGGCTTTGCTGCTGCAGAACCCCGGCGTGGCGTTCCTTGCCACGCATCCGGATCTGGTATGCCCCACTCCCGAAGGCCCCGTGCCCGACGTGGGCAGCTTTATGGCCCTGTATCACACGGCCACGGGCCGGCGCCCGCAGCACATCTTCGGCAAGCCGGAAACAGCCGTGCTTGCCCCGCTGCTTGAACGGTACGCGAAAGAAGACATGGTCATGGTGGGTGACAGGCTGTCCACAGACAAGCTGCTTGCGGAAAATGCAGGAATTGATTTTCTGCTGGTGCTCAGCGGCGAAGCCAGACGGGAAGACCTTGCGGGGCTGGCCCGCCAGCCTTCTCTTGTGCTGGAGCATCTGGGCGAACTGCAAGGCTACTGATTTTTCTCTCAAAATAAGCGCCCGGAAACTGCATGAAAAGTTTCCGGACGCTTTTCCGTTATAATGCCCCCTCACATGCCCGGCGCAGAATCCATCCGGCTTTTTTTTCGCACCTGTTTCGTTTTTCCTTTTTTATTTTCGTTTGCGAAAATTATTTTGACCATTCCGAAAGCAGGGTCTATGCTGCCCCCATGGAAACGAACATTTATGATGTGCTTATTGTCGGTGGCGGCATCAACGGTGCCTCCGCGGCCCGCGATGCGGCCGGCCGGGGGCTTTCCGTTGCACTCTGCGAGGCCGAAGACATAGGCTGGGCAACGTCCTCCGCGTCGTCCAAGCTTATTCACGGCGGCCTGCGCTATCTTGAACACTATGAATTCAGACTGGTGCGCGAAGCCCTGGCGGAACGCGAGGTGATCCTCGCCAATGCGCCGCACATTTCATGGCCCATGCGCATCGTGCTCCCCCATGCTCCGTGGCTGCGACCGGCGTGGCTCATCCGCGCCGGACTGTTCCTCTATGACCACCTGAGCCCGCTGCGGCAGATTGCCGGATCAGAAAAAGTCAATCTGAAAAAGCATCTCGCCGGAAGGCCGCTTTCGGACAAATTCAAAACCGGCTTTGAATATTCCGACCTCGGCGTGCTGGACACCCGTTTCTGCCTGTACAATGCCCTTGACGCGGCACTGCGCGGTGCGGCGGTGCACACGCGAACCCGCGTGGAAAAAGCCGTGCGCGAAAACGGCCTGTGGGTGGCCCGCATCCGCAACACCCGTACCGGCGAAGAAAGCGAAATCAGAGCGCGCTCCATGGTCAACACAACCGGCCCCTGGAGCAACGAATTTCTGACCAGCAGGGCTGAATCCAGCGATTCCGGCCGTATCCGCATGGTACTGGGCAGCCATATCATCGTGCCCAGACTGTACGATCATCCGTACAGCTATATTCTGCAGAACGACGACAACCGCATCGTGTTCGCCATTCCGTATGAATATGATTACACGATGATAGGCACCACTGATGTGGACTATCAGGGAGACCCCGCAAACGCTGCCTGTTCTCAGGCCGAACGCGAATACCTGTGCAAAATCACCAACAGCTACTTCCGCACGCAGATTACGCCCGAAGATATCGTCTGGGACTTTGCAGGTATCCGGCCGCTGTACTCTGACGGTAAGGATGCCACATCCGCCACACGCGATTATGTTTTCAAGGTGGAAAAAGACGCCGCCGGCAATGCCCCGCTGCTGAATGTTTTCGGCGGCAAGATAACGGCAGGCCGCGAGATAGGCGAAAAAATCGTCAACCAGCTGCTGCCGCTGCTGGGCCGCAGCGAGGCGCCCGAAACCAGCCAGTGGACAGCCACAGCTCCTCTGCCCGGCGGCGACATGCCCGAAGGCTTCGATGCCTATCTGTACGCTTTTCACCGCCGGTACCCGTGGCTGCCGGAACGCATGGCACACAGGCTGTGCCGCCACTACGGCACGCTGGCACACGATGTGCTGGCCGGTGCAACCAGCCTTGACGATCTGGGTGAACACTTCGGCGGCGGGCTGTATGAAGCCGAAGTACGCTATCAGCAGAAAAATGAATGGGCCGATGATGCCGAAAGCGTCATCTGGCGCCGTACGCGCCTTGGCCTGCATATGACTGAAGAAGAACAGGACAGGCTGCGTCGCTGGTTCGACGCATAACCTCCTTCACACGTGTTCTCCTCACTCCACTGCGGCGGTCTGCGAAAGCGGGCCGCCGTACTTTTCTGCTGCGTTGCTGGCCATCTAGGTCAGTTCGCGGAACAGCGTATCGTAAAAAACAGCTCTTGCTTCACGCTCGCGCCACGGGGTGTGGCCGCAGTGCGGCAGCACTATACAGCGGAAGTCGCCCAGAGCGCCGGCAAGAGGCCTGCGCACACCCTCCACAGGATGCGGATCGTACTCGCCGTGCAACGCCACCACAGGGCACCGCACAGATTCGGCCAGCGCCAGCAGAGCACCGCTGCGCCGCAGCGGTTCCGCCTGCGCACTCAGGGCTTCATACTGCGCAAAGCTGCAGGGCACACAGGGCTGGCGGGGAACCACGGTTCCTTCCGCCGGATTCCACGCATCGGCCGTTGAAAGCACATGGCCGAACTGCTGCAGCAGTTCGTCGCCGTGACGACTCATATACCGGCTGTCGCCAAAGGCCGCCTGCATCCGCAAAACCTCTTCGCGTTGTCGGGCATCCAGCCTTTCCAGCCTGACAGGCATGATGCCTGCCGCATAACGGGCCTCAAACGGCGGTGCGCCTATCATCACCAGCCGGGAAACCAGTTCGGGATGCCGCGCCGCGGTCATGAATCCCAGCAGCGCCCCCCATGAATGTCCCACAAGCACTGCGGGCAACGCGGCGTCGTAGCGCAGCACGCATGCCAGTTCCGCCACCAGCGCCTCCAGAGAATCGGCCCGCTGCCACGGTTCCAGCACGCCGAAACGGCTGGAAATATCACGCGCCAGCTGTCCCGCACTGCCGGGAGCTCCCGGCCCGCCGTGCAGCACCACCACGCGGCGCGGCGCCCTGCCGTGCTTTCTGAGGGCCCGTCGGACGTCATACATATGCGGAGTACATGATTTCGGACACATAGCGCTGCTTTACCGGTTATCAGTGAATGAAAAGGGACGCATGCTATCCTTTTTAGCACGCAAAAAAAAGGCCGCAACCCCCGGTTGCGGCCTTAGCATTACGTCTCAAACTGACGCATTCCGTTTGCGGAGCACGTCACCTACAGGCCGCGTTCCCTCATGTATTCCACAAGATCGGCCACACGGCACGAATAACCCCATTCGTTATCGTACCACACATACACCTTGGCCAGATTGCCTGTCTGCACCAGAGTGAAGTCCGCCTCTACAATACCCGAATGCGGGTCACCGATGAAGTCCGAAGAAACCAGCGGCAGTTCGGAGTACCCCAGAATGCCGTTCAGGCTGCCCTGAGCCGCGTTCTTCAGCGTGGCGCGCAGTTCTTCGGTGGTGGTTTCGCGCTCCAGAATGGCCACAAAGTCCACCAGCGACACCGTGGGCGTGGGTACGCGCACGGAATACCCTTCAAAGCGTCCCTTCATTTCGGGAATGACCAGCGCCACGGCCTTGGCGGCTCCGGTGGACGTGGGAATCATGTTGCAGGCGGCAGCCCGTGCACGGCGCATATCCCTGTGCGGCTGGTCAAGGATGCGCTGGTCGTTGGTGTATGAGTGCACGGTGGTCATCACACCTTTCTGGATGCCGAAGCTTTCGTGCATGACCTTGACCACGGGAGCAAGGCAGTTTGTGGTGCACGATGCGTTGGAAATGATCCTGTGTTTTGCAGGGTCGTAATCCTGATGGTTTACACCCAGCACCACGGTGATGTCTTCTTCCTTGGCAGGGGCAGAGATGACCACTTTCTTGGCGCCTGCTTCCAGATGCATGGCGGCTTTGGGGCCGGAAGTAAAAATACCGGTGGACTCGATGACGATGTCCACGTCCATGGCTCCCCACGGAATGGCGCGGGGATCGCGCTCTGCGTAGTTTTTAATCACAAAGTCGCCGCCTACGCGCATGATGTCGCCGTCAACGGAGACTTCGGGCGCAAAGCCGCGGTAGTTGGTGTCGTGGCTCAGCAGGTGCGCGTTGGTGTTGATATCGAACAGGTCGTTCACGGCCACCACGTCCACTGTGTCTCTGTGCCGTTCCCAAATGGTTTTAAGAACCTGACGGCCGATACGGCCGAAGCCGTTGATGCCGACTCTTACCTTTTTCATATGCTATCCTCCGCGGGCAGCGCATGGCGCTGGCTGCTGTGACTGCTAGTTTTCATCAACGCGGTAGATGTATTCTTCCGCCAGCCTGTTTTCGCGCTTCAGCGCCTCGTACATACGGGCGTTTTCCAGCGCGATGCCGGAAAGATTGGCAATGCAGGCAAGAAAATCCAGCTCGTCTTCGGTAAAGGTTCTGGCTTCGCCGGAATACACCCGCAGCACGCCCATGACCTTTTCGCCGCGCGCCTTCAGGGGCATGACCATCAGCGAGACAAGGCCTTCCGCCGCGGCTTCGTCGCGGTACTGAAAGCGCTTGTCGCTGCGTACGTCTTCGATATGCACGGAATTGCCACGCAGCACTTCCTGATCAAGATGGCTTTTTTCCACCTGAACAGGCCCCTTGAGGGCGTAGCGCTGGCTCAGCCCGTAACTGGCGCCGGGCAGCAGCATATCACCCTGTGCATCCAGAAGACGGATGAAGCAGCCCTTGGCACCTATGGCCTTGGTTACCTGCTCCGCGATATCCGCCAGAATTCTGGAAGGCTCAAGGCTCGAGTTGATGGATTTCGCAAGGGTGTAGATGGTTTTGTACAACCGCTGGGAACTCATGACTGAAACCTGCCTTGTTGGAGGTTGTCCGGAGCCGCTGCGGCTCCGGAAGAAACCCTGCCGGCCGCGTGAGGGCGACAGCGCGGCGGCCGCATACTGCAGCGGAGCGCCGCCCCGGCCGGCAACCACGAGGACGAAAGTTTTTCTGAAAACGACACTGCATGTATACCGCAAATCAGCAGGAAAAAAACACCCGCAGGCTGTAAATATACCGCCCGCCGTAAATCCGGCCGGTTCCTGCCTTGAGCCGCCGCAGCATGCACGCCGCTTCCGATAAAATTCTTTTCGTAATCGCAACATGCATCAGCACAACAAAATATGCAAGCGGGCAGCACACTTTTTCTGATTACAAAACAATTCAGGCACCTTTGGGCCGCTCTTCCGCTAAAAACACATATACTGCAACGGCGTATTAAAATTCATTTTCACACATAAAAGTTCAAAAACGAAACATCCGGCAATATTCATACTCCTGCTGCCGCACAGGTCATCTGCGGAAAAAATATAGCAGCAGACTGCACACCACGCTGACCACTGCCATGGATGTCAGCGGAAAAAAGAATTTCACCCGCGGCGAGTCCACACGGATGTCACCCGGCAGCCTGCCGAACCACTGCAGAAGCCACGGCGCACAATGCAGCACCAGCCCCGCCGCAACCAGCAGCAGTCCCGCAGCCACAAACCACCTGCCCGGAGAATCCATGATATACCTGCCCTTTTATCGCTGCAGCGCCGCCTTTTCTTGCACGACTGCGCATGATACCTGCACAGAGGTATACATGAAAAACAGGAAGTCAGCACGCCGTGAACAAAAATGATCATAATACTCCGCCGGTATGCGCGCCCGGCGACGTGGTGGAAGCATGGGACGATGTGATTCTGTACACCGATGCCGCAGGCACCGTGACAGCAGGAAACGGCAAAGCGCTGCACTACCTGCCGCAAAGCGGACGCGCCGGGGCTCCCTTCTGGCAGACACTCAGGCTGGGTACACAGTCTCTGCAGCAGACCCTGCACCGCTTTGCCCCCATGCAGATACATGAAATATCCGGCACCCACGGCGAACGCTTCCTGTTACGCATCATACCGGTGCATCCTTCGCTTTCGTCCCGGGGCGGTTTTGTGGTTGTGGCAACAGACAACCGCCCGCTGGAAGCTCTGCACGAAACATACGAGGAGAGGCTGGGGGACAACATCTCCGCGTGGGCAGACTCCATAACCCTGTTCAATGCGCTGTTTGACACTGCCAAGGACGCGACCTTTCTCATCAACGAGCAGGGCATCATTCTGACGGCAAACCCCGCAGCAGGCACACGCCATGCGCCTTCCGGCGGCGAACTGGCGGGCAATCCCGCAGAAACGCTGGCAGGGGCAAGCTTTCGCCCGCGCCTGCACAACGCCATGCAGACATTACGCCCCCGCACCGTGTGGGCAGAAAAAATTGTCGCGCTGGACGCACAGGGTGAAGGATATCCTGCCGAAGCCATCCTGCGTAAGATGGAGTTCACCGGCTACAGCCTGTTTCAGCTCATTCTGCACGATCTTTCCGCTCAGGTGGAGCTGAAAAAAGACCTGCAGGCACAGAAAGCCGAAGTGGAAAAAATGAACATCGCACTGCGTCAGGTTATCCGCACCGTGGAAGAAGAACGGCAGGAGATACGCGAACAGCTGACCAGTCAGGTAAAAAAACAGCTGCTGCCTGCGCTGGAACGCATAACCAAAGCCGAAACGCCCGAAGTGCGCGAAGGCTACCGCAACGTCATTCAGGAGCAGCTGAACGGCCTTACCGATACCGCCGGTGTGGAAGATGCAGACCTGCTGCGGCTTTCCCCCCGCGAAATGGAGGTCTGCCAGCTTATTCAACTGGGTCGCAACGGACAGGAAATTGCCGCGCTGCTCAACATGTCGTTTGAAACGGTACAGACACACCGCAAAAACATCCGCCGCAAGCTGGGACTCAAAGGCCGCACCGTCTCGCTTTTCAGCTACCTGCGGCGCAAGCCCGCCCTTTCATAACGGGTATACCCGAATACCCGACACATCCCCGACGCCCCCCCTTGCCCGCAGCTTATAATAGTGTTTAGCTGCAATAATTCTGTACTGTGTCTTTTACTGTGCACTTTTTTATTATGTGCACACGCAGCAGATGCCGTATCAGCATGAAACCGGACATAAGCATATGTCTGTCTTCATGCTTTTCCGGCTGTTCACCGACGTGCCCTGTATTCCGGAGTATCGCAGCATATCTGCCTGCTGCCGGAGACCTGCGTACATAAAGAGCTGTTTGCCGTTTTTATCCATACGCACAAGGGCACAACATAAACCTTACCGGAGTTTACCATGAAGATTGCATTCCGTTATTTTCCGCTGGCTGCCGTGCTTATGCTCGCCCTTCTGCTTTCCGCCTGTTCGGAAGAAAAAACCGACGCGCTCAGCCGCATCAAGGAAGCGGGCGAAATCAGCTTTGCCATGAGCGGCGGTTACCCGCCCTTCAATTTTTACAATGACAGCAACGAGCTGACAGGCTTTGACGTTGACGTTGCCAAAGAGGTGGCATCGCGCCTCGGCGTTGCCTTTGTACCCGTGACCACAGAGTGGAGCGGAATCATTGAAGGACTGCGCTCCGGCGCCTACGACGGCATTCTTGGCAGCATGGCTGTCACCCCCGAACGCCTTAAGGTGGTAAACTTTTCAAACGCCTACTACTACTCTGGCGCGCAGGTAATGGTAAAAGACAGTGCCCCTTACACCGCACCGCAGGAGCTGAAAGGCAAGGTTTTCGGCGTGGTGACCGGCACAACGTTTGCCGAAGATGCCGAAAAGCTGGGCGCCGGCGAAGTGCGTCTGTACAAAGATGACACACAGACCCTGCTTGAGCTTGATAACGGCGTGGTCGACGCCGTCATCACCGACAGGGTTGTGGGTGTGAACGCCGTCAATTCCGGCAGATTCAACATCCGCATGCTGGGCGCCCCGCTGCGCAGCGAAAATATCGCCGTCGCCTTCCGCAAAGGCGAAGACACCCTGCTTAAAGAAGTCAACGCCGTACTTGCCGCCATGCACGAAGACGGCACGCTGGCCAGTCTGAGCCGCAAATGGCTTAACGCCGACATAACCACCCGCTAGCGCGTAGAAACGCTTTTACCGCCGCACACTACCCTCAGGCAGTGTGCGGCGGCTGCCCTGCCGTACAAACAACAACACACCGGAAATATTATGTACTTCGAATTTTCTGCCATACCGAAGTACCTGCCCTATTTTTTGCCTGCCGCGTGGATGACGCTGCAGGTGACAACGCTCGGCATTCTGCTGGGCTTTGTGCTGGGGCTGGGTACCTCTTTTCTGCGCATTTCCGACAAAAAGATTCTCAACCTGCCCGCCAGGGCCTACATATATCTCATCAGAGGAACCCCGCTGCTTCTGCAGCTGCTGTTCATCTATTTCGGGCTGCGCAGTCTGGCCGGTCTGGAAGCAATAACCTCTGCAGTGCTGGCGCTTGGTATCCATAACGGCGCATACATAGCGGAAATATTCCGCGGAGCCATCAGCTCCATCTCCACCGGCCAGATGGAAGCCGCCCGCAGTCTGGGCATGTCCTACCCGCGGGCCATGGTGCGCATTATTCTGCCGCAGGCGCTCAAGCGGGCCATTCCGCCGCTGGGCAACCAGTTCATCATCGCGCTTAAAGATTCCTCACTGGCCAGTACCATCACCATCAACGAACTGCTGCTCAAGTCGCAGCAACTCGCCTCGTCCAATTTCATGATGATGGAAATGCTTGCCATCGCGGCACTGTTTTACCTGCTGTATACCGCGGTGTTCAGCTGGCTGTTCCACAGGCTTGAAGCAAAACTCGATACTGGCAGTTAAAGGAGTCAGATCCATGCAGAAAAAAAACAGACCGGTTATTGATATTGCAGGCCTGCACAAATGGTTCGGCGATCATCACGTGCTCAAAGGCATCGACCTGCAGGTAATGCCTTCCGACGTTGTGGTGGTCATCGGTGCCAGCGGTTCGGGCAAAAGCACACTGCTGCGCTGCGTAAACCTGCTGGAAGACTTTCAGGACGGAGAAATACGCGTTGGCGGTGTGGCCGTGCACAAAGAGGAACAATTCATCAACACGCTGCGCTCCCGCGTGGGCATGGTGTTTCAGCATTTTCACCTTTTTCCGCATATGACCACGCTGGGCAACGTAATGGAAGGCCCGCGGCAGGTGCGCCGCATGAACAAAAAAGAAGCCCGCGAACTGGCCGGGCACTATCTGGAAAAAGTAGGCATGGCGGACAAGGCAGACGCCTATCCGTCAACTCTTTCCGGCGGGCAGAAACAGCGCGTGGCCATCGCGAGAGCGCTGGCCATGGAACCCGAAGTCATGCTTTTTGATGAACCGACATCGGCTCTGGATCCGGAACTGGTGGGTGAAGTACTCTCTGTCATGCGCACGCTGGCCGAAGACGGCATGACCATGATGGTGGTCACACACGAGATGGGCTTCGCCCGCGAAGTGGCCGACACCGTGGCTTTTATGGATGAAGGCGTCATTCTGGAAAAAGAGTCTCCGCAGACGATATTCTCCTCGCCGCGGGAAGAACGCACACAGGCGTTTCTGGGGCAGATACTCTGACCCCGCATGCCGCTGAAGCCTCCGGCGTGCAGGGAGATGATCTCCCTGCACCCTCAACGCGCGCCTCGCATATTCCTCAGATACGCCTGCAGCGCGCTGTACTGCCTTGCTCCGTACCGGCAATGCCGCCCCGCACGCCCGCAAGCGCACAGCTGACCGGACGGCCTGTGGCGCAACGGGGGATGCAAGGGGAATCATTCCCTTTGCCCGTCGGAGACAGAAAACAATCACACAGAAAAACGCCTCCGGCGGGCAGGGAGATGATCTCCCTGCACCCTCGACGCGCGCCTCGCACACTCCACAGATACGCCTGCGGCGCGCTGTACTGCCTTGCTCCGTACCGGCAATGCCGCCCCGCACGCCCGCAAGCACACAGCTGACCGGACGGCCTGTGGCGCAACGGGGGATGCAAGGGGAATCATTCCCCTTGCCCGTCGGAGACATGAAGCAACCACACCTGAAGACGCCTCCTGCGGGCAGATTATAAGTTTAATTTTTTCATCGCCCGATATGGTAAACATATCCGCCTGTCCGTATGGCAGCACCTTTCCGGGCCGTCTGCCACGGAGCAGAGGACGCCTTGTCTTGTCTTGTCAGGCGCGCAAATACCGGTATAGTGCCTCCACACAACGCACATTACAGCACCATATCATGATAGACATCCGCACAGTTCTCATACTCAATGCTCTTGTATTTCTTATCGCCACGGGCTTTTCGTATTATATGTATACAAGAAAAGTTCCTGTAGATGGTGTAAAATGGCTTATTGCCGGATTCAGTTGCGGACTTGTAAGCATGGTAAGCTTTTTTACAAGAGGCTATATACCAACAGTCTACTCAGTACTTTTCGGCAACTCACTCGCTTTACTTTTTCTTATTATAATATATAACTGGGTAAGAGTATTTCTTGGCAAAGAAAAACTGACAAAACGCCAGTGGTCTTTTATCGCCGCTATCATAGCTGCATCAGCCTGCACCTATACATACTATGTTGCCATCGACAATAATATTTTCATACGGATATTCATTGTCAATACTCTTGTCGGCATAATAGGACTGCTCTGCGGATACACGCTTGTTCGCGTAAAAGACGTCACATTCTGCAAAATAACAGGCATCAGCTGCCTGCTGCACGGCTCATACAGCATTATTTACGGAACAGTCAGCCTGCTAAGCCAGCAGAGTTCTGTGGAGTATCTGCAGGCTGGCCCGCTTATCAGAATTTCCGTTCTTGTCTCTCTGGTTTTCGGCATCATGCTGATGATGGGAGTCAGCAGCATGATCAATGAACGGCTGGTACAGATGCTGGAAAAGGAAGCCCGGACAGACCCGCTGACCGGACTGGGCAACCGGCGGGCTCTATACACGGCCGCAGCCCATCATGTGGCCCGCCTGCACCGCCTGTGTGAACCGCTGGTCATACTTGTGATGGACCTTGACCGGTTCAAATCCGTCAATGACAAGTTCGGCCATCCTGCAGGTGACGCCCTGCTCCGGCATTTTGCCGCCATGCTGCAAAAACAGTTCAGAGGCACAGATCAACTGTTCCGCTTCGGCGGAGAAGAGTTTGTCGCGCTGCTGCAGCCTTCGGACGAGCGGGGTGCTGTATGTCTGGCCGAAAGACTCCGCAGGGAGATTGCCGCATGCCCCCTTCAGCTGGGCGGCGCTTCCATCGCTGTCACCGTCAGTATAGGCATTGCCAATATGCTGCCGGAAGAACCCGACTTCACCAGAGCACTCGGCCGTGCCGATCAGGCTTTGTATAAAGCCAAGGCAGGCGGAAGAAACAGGGTGGAAAGTTCGTACACCGTGCATGCCGCCGACTGTACAGAGCCTGTACCCGCCGTCTGACTTTCACCGCACCGGCGCGCTTGCCGGACTTCCTTCACTCCTTTCCTTCTCCGGTGTCCGCGTGCCGTTGCGTGCGTTATCACGTTCCGCCCGCGCCTGCTTATTCCCATTTTCCATTCAGTACACAGCTGATGCGCCGCGCACCGCCTCCCCCCCGCAAAGGCGCACTCCGGCACTCTGGCTGCTTTCTGCGGCCATCCCCTCCGGTTCCTTAAGCAGAAAAAAGTTATCCTCAGACTGATATGTATAATTTAACAGCCGGTAACGGAGCGTATGATGGTTGCATCATAGTAACCATCTTCCACGGAGGAACCATGGCTCACAGGCTTCTGTTATACGCCGCCGCGGCGCTGGCGGTGTTGCTCATCGCCGCGGCCCCGCTGCTGGCTTATGATGTTCCCGACAAAATCGTCATTGAACGGCCTGCCAATTATGAAAAGCTGAATTCGTGGGTCACCAAGGTCAACTTTACCCACGGGGCACACGCCATCAGAGTTTCCTGCAACCAGTGTCACCACAAGGAATCAGACAAGACTCTGGGCAAATTTGTGCCCTGCACCCAATGCCATAAAAGCGATGACCCCACAGACGAGTCCGGTTTTTACCGGGCATGGCACTCCGACGGTCCGCCCAGCTGTCTGGGCTGTCACACGCTGATGCGCAGCAAAGGCGGCAAAAATCCGGTGGGCTGCACCTCTGCCTGCCACAAGCCCCGGTAGCCACAGGAGGATATCATGCCCAACGGTAACAGATTTGATGCACTGAAAATGACCGTAGGAACCAGAGAGGTCAGCCGCCGTGATTTTATGAAGTTCTGCGGTGTCATGGCTACTTTTCTGGGCATGGGGCCCGCATTTGCCCCGCAGATAGCCCATGCGCTGATGACCAAAAAACGCCCTTCGGTGGTGTACCTGCACTGCGCGGAATGCACCGGCTGCACAGAAGGACTGCTCAGAGCGTATGAGCCGTATTTTGACGAAATAATCATGAACACCATCTCGCTGGACTATTGCGAGACCGTCATGGCTGCCGCAGGCGATGCAGCCCACGCAGCGCTGGAAAAAGCCCTTATCAATCCGGAAGGATATATCTGCGTCATCGAAGGCGGCATACCCACCCGTCATGGCGGAGAATACGGCAAAGTGGGCGGAGAAACCATGTTTCAGCTGTGTGCGCGCGTGGCCTCCAAAGCCATGGCCACCATCGCCATGGGGTCTTGTGCCTGTTTTGGCGGTGTGCAGGCTGCCGCGCCCAATCCTTCGGGAGCCAAAGGGGTGAACGAAGCCCTGAAAGCAGTGGGGGTGAATGCCATCAACATTGCCGGTTGCCCGCCCAACCCCATGAACTTTGTGGGCACAGTGGTGCACCTGCTTACCAAGGGTATGCCTGAACTTGATACCTGGAACCGCCCGCTGCTGTTTTACGGTGATACCGTGCACGACCACTGCCCGCGGCAGAAGCATTTTAACAAAGGCGAATTTGCCCCGGGCTTTGGCAGTCCCGAAGCCAAAAAAGGCTGGTGCCTGTATCAGCTGGGCTGCAAAGGGCCATACACCTATAACAACTGCCCCACAGCGCTTTTCAATCAGGTCAACTGGCCGGTAAAGGCCGGAGCCCCCTGTATAGGCTGCAGCGAACCCAACTTCTGGGACAAATACTCGCCCTTTTTCCACCCCATTGAAGACGGCCCCGAAAGCTAACCCGCGCCGCCCGAAAGGAGATAAGACCGAATGAGTCAGAAAAAAATGAACCACACCGGCAAAAGGCTGATCGTCGATCCGGTGACGCGGATCGAAGGGCACCTCAAGATCGAGGTGGAACTGGAAAACAACAAAGTCAAAGATGCATGGGTAAGCACCCAGCTTTTCAGAGGCATTGAGATGATTCTGAAAGGCAGACCGCCGGAAGATGCCCCGCTGTTTACCCAGCGTGCTTGCGGCGTATGCACAAACACCCATGCGCTGACCAGCATCCGCGCCATCGAAGACGCACTTGAGATCAAAGTTCCTCCGCTGGCACAGCTCATGCGCCACCTTATTCTCTCCGCGCTTATCGTGCATGACCATCTGGTGCACTTTTACCACCTGCACGGGCTGGACTGGATTGATGTTGCCGCAGCCACCACGGCCGATCCGGCCAAGGCCGGTAAAATTGTGGGCAGCACCAGCAACAGAAGCGACGACCCTTCAGAGCTTTTCATCATTCAGAAGCGGCTGAAGGAGTTTGTGAAATCGGGACAGCTGGGATTTCTGGAAAAGGCATATTTTCTGGGCGGCAACGATGCGTACAAGCTGAGTCCGGAAGAAAACCTGATAATGTCGGCCCACTACTTTGAAGGGCTGCGCATTCAGCTGGAACTGGGCAGAGCCATGGCGCTCTTTGCCGGTAAAAACCCGCATGCGCAAAGTATGGTTGTGGGCGGCATGACCTGCTACGACAGCCTGCGTCCGGAAGTTATCGGACACTTCCGCAAGATCTGGGAACACTGCAAGGAGTTTGTTGAAAACGCCATGATGCCCGACATCCTGCTGATGACCAGACGCTACCCTGAAGCGCTGGCCTACGGCAGAACATCCAACTTCTTTGCCTTTGCAGATTTTCATGATCCGGTAACAGGCAAAGACCCGTACTTCACTTCGGGCGTGCTGTGGGGCAACGATCTTACAAAGCACGAAGAGCTGGACCCCGGCCATATCAACGAACATGTGGCGCGCAGCTGGTACGAAGGCGATACCCCGCGCACGCCCTATGAAGGCGCTACAGAGCCGCACTACACATCATATGAGGACAAGGAGAAGTATTCCTGGTCCAAGGCTCCGCGCTACAAAAATGAAGCAATGGAGACCGGCCCGCTGGCACGGCGCGCGCTGGCCTACGCCCGTAAAGAGCAGGAAACAAGAACCATGCTGGATACTTTTTTCAAAGATTCCGGCATGAAGCCTGATCAGTTGTTTTCCACCATGGGCCGTACCGTATGCCGTGTGGTGGAAACAACCATGCTTATGCAGCGCATGCAGGGCTGGATTGACGATACCGAAGCACGCATCAAAGCCGGTGAAGACACCATATACACAGAATGGAAAATGCCGGACTCCGCCCGCGGCGTGGGCTTTTGCTGTGTAACCCGCGGCGCCCTGTCGCACTGGATAGACATCAAGGAAGCTAAAATACACAACTTCCAGATGGTCGTACCTTCTACATGGAATCTGGGGCCCCGCTGCGCCAACGGAAAACTGAGCGCGGGCGAGCAGTCACTTATCGGATGCCCGTGTCCCGACCCGGACCGCCCTGTGGAAATTCTGCGCACCATTCATTCATTCGATCCCTGCATTGCCTGCTCGGTTCATCTGCTGGATGCACAGAAAAAGCCTCTCGGCAGCTTTAAGGTATTGTAGCCACACACAAGCTCACTCTGTCTTGTCCCGCGGCCCTGACCTTACAGTCGGGGCCGCGTTTTTTTACGGACAATACAGACCGTAAAAAAAGCACGCCACCGCTGCATCACTGCCGGTTGTAATTATGCGCCTCGACGGGTTGTTACATGCGCCATCATACTGTCATGCCGTAATATTTTTCCAGTACAATACGGCACGGCATACGGGCCGGACCATGTCCCTGCAACGACCATGCGTTTGGTATACAGCGGCCACCGGCGGAACCGTTTTATGCAGTTCAGAGCGGGGCAACATCCCGCAGGCCACACGGAAGCCTGCCGGAGCAATACGGCATAAACAGGCAGGAAGGACTCCGCGATGAGATACAAGCATGTGGATAAAATATTATCATATATTTTATTATATTATGATTTGTATATTTGCTGTCGCGCCAACCGCCGCATTACCAGTGTGTCCTCACAACAACGCAACATCCGGAAACCATATGAAAAGTATCTCCATCACCGATATCGCAGCTATGCAGGCCCGCGGCTCTCTGCTGCTTGTTGACGACCCATATCCTGTTGAACCCAAAATCCGGTGGGGACACGGTAAGCCCCCTCATCAGGCTCTGGAAACGCTTTTCCGCTCATGCCGGCAGAACTACCTGCCATTTCTGGAAAATATTGCGTCTCTGGCGCCTTCTTTTGCAAAAATTCCTTTTGACGCTCCCGAAGATTCACCGGAACCGCGCTGGAACAACAACTGGCTGCCTGTACTGGACGGCATGAGCATATATACGGCACTGACAAAACATGCTCCCCGCCGGTTTATAGAGGTAGGTTCCGGCCATTCCACAAAATTCGCAGCGCGGGCCGTGCGCGATCACGGGCTTGCCACACGCATTTTCTCCATAGACCCGCAGCCCAGAAGCGAAGTGGACAGCCTGTGTCACCGTACGCTGCGCCATTCGCTCGAATCGCTGGATATCGCTTTTTTCGACACCGTAACCGCAGATGATATTCTTTTTGTAGACTGCAGTCACCGCGCGCTGCAAAATTCAGATGTCACCGTCTTTTTTCTCGATATTCTTCCCATACTTCCGGCCGGATGCCTTATCGGCATCCATGACATATGCCTGCCCATGGACTATCCGCCCGGCTGGGAACGCCGCTACTATAACGAACAATACCTGCTGGCCTGCGTCCTGCTGTTCGGGGCTGCCGCATTCGACATCCTGCTGCCTTCGTACTATTTGTCCTCACAGCCGGAGTTGCACCCTGCCCTGCAACCTCTGCAGGCCGTAACAACGCTGCAGGGCCGCCCCCCTGTGGGAAGCATATTCTGGATGCGTAAAAAATAGCGGACACGCAGAAGAGTACACTGGCGCTGCTGGCACACCAGAGCAACACCATGGCCCGGATAGTAATCATCAGGGCCATTCATTTGTAAACATGATCAGCCGCCAATCCTTGAAGGCGTATTTCTGTATCAAAAACGGTTATCTCTCCTGCAAGGCAGTACGCCAGCAATTCAGCCGGGCTATTTACTAAAACATCATAAGAACCATCATCATAACGCTGAATTGATAACGCTACCATTTTCTTTCCTCCAGCCGTAAGTGTTTATGATCCGGTCGAAAACTAGCTTGCAAATTTTTGCGTCAAAAAAGCAACAAACTGAGAACGCCCAAACCCCTTTGACCTTGCTTTTCTGTCCAGATCCTCAAGGATATACCGAGGAAGTGAAATATTAATTCTAACAGGGGTTGCGTCTGCCGTTGGCACGGGCACCAGCTGCAAGCGGAACTCGCGCGAGCAATCTACCCCCTCCCCTTTCATCTCTTCAGAGGCATAAGCGACCACAGCTTCATAGGAAGCTGGTTCCGGCATTTCCTGTCGCTTTTTGGCTTGTTCCTCAGCCTCAATATTCAGTACATCTAAAGCGTTCCTATAGGCTTCCTGAAGTGTTTCACCTTGGGTACCTATGGCTGGGCACTCTAGAAAGGTTACAACGTAACCACCCTCAATTGCAGGGATAAAAACACCGTAATATAATTTTTCCATAATACCCTTTTGTATTTAGTAGTGTGTGTGGGGGGGGGGAATCCCCCCCCCACACTACTATAATTTTTTTTCCGACTTGCTTTCCAATCACTCGAACCAAATGATCTTTTATTTCTTTATGCCTCGGGATGGTTAAAACTTTATTACCGTGGCTATCATAAACCTTGGTGTGGCTTCGTCCTTCTTGGAAAGTAAACCCTAATAATCGGAGCTTTAGAAGAAGATGCTTCTCCTTCACCTATACACACTCACGTGTGTATAAGTCAACGGTAATCCCCCAGAAAAATGTTGCTTCTGAAAAGTAGAATTTTCTCGTAACCCCTGATGAGGAGATCCTACATGAAGAAATCTCGCTACACCGACAGTCAAATCCTGAACATTTTGAAGCAAGCCGAGAACGGCGTTCCTGTACCCGAACTCTGCCGCGAGCATGGCATGAGCAGTGCCACGTTCTACAAGTGGCGAGCAAAGGTTGGCGGTATGGATGCGTCGCTGGTGGCGCGCATGAAAGAGCTTGAACGCGAAAACAAGCTGCTCAAGCGAATGTATGCCGAAGAAAAGATGAAGGCCGAGGTCGTTGCAGAGGCTCTGGCAAAAAACTGGTAAGGCCGTCTCGTCGCCGCGAGATGGCCAAAAAAGCCGTTCAAGAGAAACAACTGAATATCCGGCAAGTCTGTGAAGCATTCAATATCAGCCAGACATGCTCTCGGTACGAGCCGAAACTTTCAGCTGAGAACGAACTAGTTGCAGATTGTCTTATTCGTTTGACGGACAACCAGCGTAACTGGGGGTTCGGCCTGTGTTTTCTGCATTTGCGTAATGTCAGGGGCTATCGATGGAACCACAAGCGCGTGTACCGAATATACTGCGAGCTGGAACTCAACATGCGCATCAAACCTAAGAAACGCATTGTCCGAGAAAAGCCGGAGCTGCTTGGGCAACCGCAGCGGGTCAATCAGTCATGGTCGATGGATTTCATGCACGATCAGTTGCAAAGCGGACGTAGCTTCAGGTTGTTCAATGTGATTGACGATTTTAACCGTGAGGGACTGACCATAGAAGCGGATTTCTCCCTGCCCGCAGAGCGTGTAATCCGAAGCCTTGAGCAGGTTATGGAGTGGCGGGGGAAGCCGGAGTCGATTCGTTGTGGCAACGGGCCGGAGTACATCACTGATGTGGGCTGCCAGTCAGGGAATACGCATTGAACATATTCAACCAGGGCAACCTCAGCAGAACGCTTACGTGGAGCGGTACAATCGGACCGTCCGCTACGATTGGCTTGGGCAGTTTCTGTTCTCAAGCATTGAAGAGGTGCAGGACCATGCCACCAACTGGCTGTGGACCTACAACATGGGAATCGGGGGGGTTACCCCTGCCCAAAAACTGAGAATAACTGCATAGCCTCTACTTTTCAGGCCTCCTAAAAATGGGAGGATTACCCACGGCTCTTGATCTTTGTTTTCTTCAGGCTTAAACTCATGGTCATTCATGTTTTTATCTCCTCTTGTGAGGGGGTACCCAAGGCCGCACTGCTATGCGGCCTTTTCTTTTAGGCTCCGATCTTAGACAAAAGTGTCTCCATTGCGACAATTACCGTATCCGTAAACGACAAGGGTGGCTCTCCAAGAGAAATCATATGGAACCGTTTTTCCTCATAGAGAAGAATAAGGGAAGGCAAAAAGGAAAGGTTCACTATTTGGCGAGGTTCATTTTTTTCTGCCCCTTTACCTTTGTGCCCTTGCAAAGAGTTTGAAGATTCCAAATACTCTTTAAGAGCAAGCCGGATAAAGGCATTCCGTGTCAACTTTTGGGTAGATTGCTTTTCAACCTCCTCTTTCACAAGCTGAAACCTTTCGAGCAGCGAATTGGGCAAACGGAAGCATTTAACGACTTCTTGCTCTTGGGTAATGGCCTCGATCAACAAATCTACTTTAAGCCGATTCCCCTCAGTTCCCGCTTTTTTAACTGCGGTATTCCCTTTAGACCCTAATGCCATTATTCCCCCACTCGCCTAGCAAGTTCTTCTGCCAAAGCGTGATAGTCTTTTGCTCCATTTGATGTAGGAGCGTATTCAAAAATAGTTTTCCCGTGGCTAGGAGCTTCAGCCAGCGAAACATTTCTACGAATACAAGTTTCAAGGGTAAACTCAGCTCCGAAGGCATCCCGAACGGTATTCTTAACCTCTCGCTTCGTGTCCGTCATCTATAGGGCACTTCAGATCCCAAACACTTTGACCAACAGCCGGTTGATCAAAATGTTCACCACAAGAAAAGGACCGCATAGCTTATTAAGCTAAACGGTCCTTTTTCTTAAAAAATATAGTGGTGGAGCTGGAGGGAATTGAACCCACGACCTCTTGAATGCCATTCAAGCGCTCTCCCAACTGAGCTACAGCCCCTTGCGGAAGAGCCTTATGCAGCACAATGGGGCAGGTTGTCAACAGCGGGTGCATTTTTTTATGCACACAGCGTCAGGCGTACGGTTAGTTGTTGTTTCCGCGCGCCGCACGTCTTATTATACAAGCGAAAAACGCGGGAGGCTATGATGGCAGAATCGCTGATTATATATGGCAAGGAAAATTGCCCGCACACCCGCAGGGCAAGAGAGGCTCATCCCGGACACATCTTTATGGATGTGCAAAGCAGCCTGACGGCCATGCAAAACATGCTGGAACTGTCCGGCGGCGTACGCAGAGTTCCCGTACTGGCGCTGCGTACTGACAAAGGTGAACAGCTTATATCTGTGGGATACAATAAAGGTTCCTGAAACGTATGATTTCCGGCAGGTGCCGGAACAACCACAGCGGTCTAAAGCAGAACATCCGCAATTATACCGCAACATGTTTGGCCAGAACCCGCCACTCCGCAATCGAACCGCATATACTGTTACGCCGTCTATCAGATAACAGCCTGCCTCAGCCCCCCCGCCCCGTTTTCAGCATCTGCCTGCCGGCCCCAGCCGCAGACAGACAAACCGCGTGTGCAGCCGCCCTCTGAATACCTCGCAAAACTGCCCCCCGCAGTAATTCACAACTTTATTTTTCATATAAAACAGCAAACTGGCTTTCCGCGCGGATATGCGCTGTTTGTGATATTATTCCTTAGATTGACAAAAAAAACACCGCAAGCCTACCAATGTCGGGCACTCGGTACTTTTTACTCACACAGCACACACGTCGGAGAAGTGAATGATCAAATATCCCGCTTTTGACCCTGTAGCCTTTACGCTCGGACCGCTGAACATCCGCTGGTACGGACTCATGTATATTCTGGGTTTCGTTGCCGCGTGGCTGCTTGCCCGGTCGCGCGCTCTCAAGACGGGGTCCGGCTGGACAGTAGAACAGGTTGACGATCTGGTAACGTACAGCGTTTTTGGTGTCATTCTGGGTGGCAGACTGGGCTACACACTGTTTTACGAAACGTCATACTTTTTAAATAACCCGCTGGATATTTTCAAAATATGGAACGGGGGAATGAGCTTTCATGGGGGATTGCTGGGTGTCATCATTGCCATCTGGCTGTTTGCCCGCCACACAGGTAAATCCCTTTTTGAAGTAGGAGACTTCACTGCGCCTCTGGTAGCTCCCGGCCTGCTTGCCGGACGGCTGGGCAACTTTATAAACGGTGAACTGTGGGGAAGACATACCTCCGCTGAATGGGGCATGGTGTTTCCCGGCGCCGGACCGCTGCCCCGCCACCCGTCGCAGCTTTACGAAGCCGCGCTCGAAGGTGTCGCTCTCTTTATAATCCTGTGGCTGTTCTCTGCCAAACCACGGCCCCGAATGGCGGTTTCTGGCATGTTCCTGCTGCTGTACGGCAGCTTCCGATTCTTTGTGGAATTCTTCCGCGAACCCGATCTGCATCTCGGCTATCTGGCCTTCGGATGGGTTACCATGGGACAGATTCTGTGCCTGCCCATGATCCTCGGCGGGCTCGTACTGGTAGGCTTTGCCATGAAAAATGAAAAGCAGACCGCGTTAAAAACAGAGTAACCATCTGTTTTATTGACAGGCTTCTTTTTTTGTGGAATGGCGATTGCGTTGGTTTTGCGGTGTTTTTGCGCCGCATTGCTCATACCGCACGGAGCCATCAGGAGGAGTCATGGCGAAGGAAGACGCCATCGAAGTTGACGGAATCGTTCAGGAAGCTCTGCCTAACGCAATGTTTCAGGTAGAGCTGGAAAACGGCCACACAGTACTCGCTCATATTTCCGGTAAAATGCGTAAATTTTATATCCGCATACTGCCCGGAGACAAAGTGCGCGTGGAACTGTCGCCGTATGACCTGAACCGTGGTCGCATAACCTACCGCATGAAGTAACGGCACAAAACCGCACTTTTTTTGCGGCCGCTACTGCGGCCTGCTTCTCTGCGCCCGAAAGCATACCCCGCCGGTCAATATACTACATCCTAAAACCCGCATAATGCGGGTTTTCTTTTCTCAACAGCCACCATTCTTACACGCACCCAAGCCCTACTTACCGCCGTACCGCAACACGGAGACATACAAACCCTGAAACAAAAACAGCCTCCGGCGGGCAGGGAGATGATCTCCCTGCACCCTCAATGCGCGCATCGCATCGTTCATAGACATGCCTGCAGCGCGCTGTACTGCACTGCTCCGCGCATAACCAGCCGCCCCATACGCCCGAAAGCGCACAGCTGACCGGACCACCTGTGGCGCAACGGGGGATGCAAGGGGAATCATTCCCTTTGCCCG
>NZ_KI519496.1:170319-211405 GCF_000482745.1 Oleidesulfovibrio alaskensis DSM 16109
TACTGCGCTGCTCCGCGCATAACCAGCCGCCTCGTACGCCCGAAGGCGACAGCTGACCGGACCACCTGTGGCGCAACGGGGGATGCAAGGGGAATCAGTCCCCTTGCCCGCCGGAGGCATCCTCTTGCGCAAAAACACAGGATATGCCGGACCGGGCACAAAAAAGCGCCGGAAAGGTAAACCTTCCGGCGCGGCATTTTCGGCTATCTGCAAAAACTAGCTGCGGTGGGGCTTCAGTTCTTCAAGAAACTGGGGAGCCACTTCAAAGCCGAGCTTCTGTGCTTCATCGGCATACTGCACAGCTTTGGCAAACTCACCTTTTTCAAAGTATGCGAGAGCCATGTTGTTATATGCAGGAGCAAACGAAGGCTCTTTCTGGATGATCTGCTTACACACATCCAGTACCATGTCGTAGTCTTCCATCATAAAGTAGGCTGTGGCCAGAGTCGCCTTTGCCTGTACAAAGTCAGGATCCCACTTCAGGGCTTTTTTCAGGGCCGCGATTGCCGGTTCGGGTTCACCGCGCTGCAGGTGAACAAAAGCTATGTTAGCCCACGGTACAGGGAACTTAGCCCTGCACTGGGCGGCTTCTTCGTTGTAGCGCATACATCCGTCCAGATCGCCACGCTGCAGGCATATGCCGCCAAGCTGCACAAAGGCTTCGGCAAAGCGCGGCGAGTTACGCACGCACTCGCGGAACGACTGCTCCGCTGCGGCCCAGTCGCGCTTGGAAAGCAGGGCAACGCCGAGATTGTAGTGGTGGTTTGCGCAGTCGGCATTGTCCTTGATTGCAGCCTGCAAATCGGCGATGTACTCGTCGATGTTATCGTAGCTATCTTTCATAGTCCGTAAACCCCTCTTTTTCCAACAAGTTATGATACCAGACGCAAAATTCAAAAATGCCCCGGTACTTCTCGTCTCGGTTGATTATGCCCAGAGCGCACTCCAGCGCACCCTTGCCGTATTCGTTTGAGTACTCCGAATGATCGCAGGTTTGCAAAAACTCGCGGACGAGCTGCTGCGTGGTACGTTTTGTAACGTCCTGACGCACATCCAGAGGGTCATTGGGCTTCTGAAAAGGATCCCACTTGTCGTAGCCTATCCGGTCGATGAACTTTCTGCGCCGCGGTGACATCTTTTCATAGATGAACCGCTTCTGTTCTTCCTGATCCGGAGTAAGTTCCTGCGGGGTTCCGTCGCGGAACATGCTTGCGGAAATGGCCATCACTCGTTTCCTTTTGCGGTGGCGCCTGCACCGAGGTAGGCGTCGTCGTAAGTGGTAAGCAGAGCCATGGACACAGGCACAAGCACGGTATGCAGCTCAGAAAAACGCGAATGTACGGCATCGCGGATTTCAAGGCTCAGCTGTGCAAGGCGTTCATGAATTCTGTCGATATTGACGGTGGGGTATTGTTTGCCGGCCAGAAAGGCCGACTTGCCGCAGCTGTGGGCCTTGCCGCCTATGGCTGTGGGAATACCGTACAGGCGGCAGGTGATGGGGCGATATTCATACAGTTCGCACCCGTCCGTTTCGCCCAGCAGGGGGCAACGCACGCGCACACGGCCCATATCCTGCAGAATTTCTTCTGCATCCCTGCCGTTCTGCACATCGCGATGAGCCTGCCGTTTCAGCTTTACAAGCTTGCGGTCTGTTTCATCGGCCCGTTCCACAATAACGGAACGTTCCGGCCCGAAACTGAATTTCTGACCGAACCGGTGATTCAGGTACATGGCCTCGACCAGTGAAAGGTCGAACACCGCGTAGCAACAGTCGCTACAGCCTTTTTCACAGGTCACACATTCGGGGTGGGCTTCCTGAACACGCTTGAAGACGTTATCAACATCGGCCACAAGCGCTTCATACTTTGCAAAAATTTCAGAAAAATCCTGCGTCATTCTTTGTCTGCTCCTCGCCGCCCCGGGCCGCCTGATACAAAAGCACACCACAAGACACCGGTCTTGCGTGTTTTATGCCATTCAGACGGTGAGGCCGGTTCTACTGGTCGGTCGGGAAGTCAGATAATCACCGCGGTCGGGCCTGTCCAGTGCATGACGGTCCAATCATGGCGATTCCGTTACGGATTATGGCGGTCAGCCGTCCCGGAACGGAACCGGCGAACGATGCAGGCCGGAGTTCTTTGCCCCGCGTGCGCCGGACTACGCATGCGGAGAAGTACAGGATGCGGGGAATATCCTGCTGAAAATGCTGACCGGACGACGGGAAAAAGCCCGCCGTCCGGCAGCATGTCGCGTATGCTTGCGAAAAAAAGCGAGCTTACACTTCTTCGATGGTGATTGCGTCGGATTCACAGACTTCGACGCAGGATTCACAGCCGAGGCATTCTTCTTCGTTCACAACAGCTGCTTTGCCGTCCTGAAGTTCGTAAACTTCAACGGGGCACACGTCTACACATTCGCCGTCGCCGGTGCACTTGTCGTGATCAACAGTTACATTCCAACCCATGGTAATCCTCCAGGCGTTTTTCTCGGGGTCTTATGACCCCAGATTTTTGTAAACCGCGCCGCGTAAAGCCGCTGGACGCGGACTTGTGGCAGCTAACCATTGCAGTGCAGATAGCTTTACCCCAATAGCGTGTCAAGACTTGAGGTGGATTCTCAATGCACCTTGTGGAAAAAGTTTCTAATTGTCAGAAAAACTTACAATATCATGCGTACATAGGCGGCTCTTCCGCCGCGTGCCGCCACCAGCAGAACAGCACCGGAAAGCCGGTGCCTGACAAAGGCCTCGGCAAAGTCCTGAAGCGATCCCGTGCGCAGACCGCCCACCTGCAGAATGGCATCACCGGCTTGCAGCCCCAGACGGCCGGCAGGGCTGTCCGGACGCACTGATTCGATAACCACACCCTGCCCGCGGGCATCACGCACGCGCATGCCCCAGCGCATGGCCGCCATGGAAAGCGCATCCTGCGCCCCCAGCGCCACAGGAACCACTGCCGTGCGGCGTAATTCCCCCTGCCGGAATATCTGCAGCCCCAGCTGACGACCGCGTGTATGGTTTCTCAGTAGCTGCAGGTAATGATCCTTATCCTGCACCGTATCATTTTCCATCCGCAGAATTACATCACCGGGCTGGATACCGGCTTTTTGCGCGGGAGTGCCCGCGTACACGCGGGTCACCAGCATACCGCCGGTGCCGCGCAGCCCCAGCCATGCTCCGGTGCGCTGGTCAATATCCTGCCCTTCCACCCCCAGCCACACCGGCCGCACCCGGCCGGAACTCAGCAATTCATCCACCACCCTGCGGGCTTTGTTGACCGGAATGGCAAAACCTATGCCTTCGGCATTTGCCTGTATGGCGGTGTTCACTCCCACAAGCTCTCCGGCTATATTGATAAGCGGCCCTCCGCTGTTTCCCGGATTGATTGCGGCATCGGTCTGGATGAGATCTGTAAACACGCCCTGCCTTGTCTGAATGGAACGCTGCAGCGCAGACACCACTCCGGTGGTCACCGTATGTCCGAATCCGAACGGATTCCCTATGGCGATGACTGTTTCGCCGGGCATCATGTCTGAAGAATCAGCCATAGGCACCTGCGGCAGCGATTGCGCAGCCTGCAGGCGCAGTACGGCAATATCAAAATCCGGTGCGGCACCCAGCAGGTCGGCTTCAAATTCGCGCCCGTCAAGCAGCCGTGCACGGATGGTCGTGGCGCCCGAAATAACATGGGCATTGGTCAGGACAAGGCCTCTGGAACCATCTATGATTACGCCGGAGCCCAGACTGTGACGCTGCATGGGCTGATGCCTCTGGGGCAGACGTAACAGCTCGCGCAGCAGCGGTGATTCCGCAAAGGGTCCGGGCAGTTCCGCCCCCTGAGCCATACGGGCCGTGGTTATATTGACCACGGCAGGAGCCACGGCATGCACAGCACGCACAACAGGAGTGACCCTGGGCGAATCAGGCAACGGGCCATGTTCTGCCCTGCTGCCCGCTGCCGCGACACAAACAAACATCACCGCCACAACGATGCGCAGACACAAGGCAGCACCTGCCGCAGACACCGCGCGTAAACGCCTCAGCCCTTTTTCCGTTACCGCAGCAGCTGTTTTCATAGCATTTCCCTCTCCGCCATGCGGCTGTCTTGCCATTTCACCATGCCGATTGTAGGTATCAGGATTCTTAAAGGAGTCTTTCATGTCACATTCCGTGGAATACATAATACAGCACATTCCCCCTGTTGATACTTCGCTTGCCGGTGCTGCACAGGCGCATCTGGACAACCTGACAAAGCCGCGGGGCAGTCTGGGACGTCTGGAAGAACTGGCGCTCCGCCTTTACTGCATACAAGGCGGCGATACCCCGCTGGCAGCCGATCCGGCGCGCATTTACACCATTGCCGGTGATCATGGTGTAGCAGCCGAAGGCGTCAGCCCCTTTCCGCAGGAGGTCACGCGGCAGATGGTGCTCAACTTTCTGAGCAGCGGCGCAGGCATCAATGTACTGTGCAATACCGTGGGCTGTGAACAGTTTGTTGTGGATGCCGGCAGCTGCGGAGGGGCCTACCCAGAACACCCCCGGCTGATACAGCGCAAAATTCATCCCGGAACAGCCAGTATCGCGCAGGGTCCGGCCATGACAGCCGAGCAATGCAGACAGGCCCTGCAACTGGGCATTGATCTGGCCGGCATGGCCCGCGAGGCGGGTTGCCGCACCGTGGGTACAGGCGAGATGGGCATATCCAATACCACTCCTTCCACAGCGCTGTACTGTGCCTACCTCGGGCTTGATCCTGCCGGCATCACCGGGCCCGGAGCGGGCATCACCCCCGACCTTGTAAAACATAAGACAGATATTATCCGCAGAGCCCTTGCCGTCAACGCCGGTGCGGTACAGTCACAAAACGCCGTGGATATTCTTGCCGCCCTAGGGGGCTACGAAATAGCGGCTCTGACGGGACTTATTCTCGGTGCCGCCTACCATCGCATGGCTGTTCTGGTGGACGGATTCATTTCCACTGCCGCATGGACCGCCGCATGGAAGATATGCCCCGCTGTGAGCGATTACAGCTTTTTCAGCCACGCATCTGCCGAAGCAGGCCACAAAACGGCGCTGCGTTCCATGGGTATTGAGCCTCTGCACGATCTCGGCCTGCGTCTGGGAGAAGGCACCGGAGCTGCTCTCACCCTGTTCCTGCTGCGCTCCGCGGCGGCAATTTTCAACGATATGGCAACGTTTTCCTCGGCAGGAGTCGCCACACAATCATCCTGTTGAGCAACCCTGTGGCCACTGATACCATCAGCCATGCCCCAACATCACACCACGGACGCCATGCACGATAATACACCCCTTCTGCAGATAACAGACGTTTCGCGCAGCTTTACGTTACGGCAGAAGCTGTTCGACGCTGCCGCCGACACGGTGAAAGCCGTGGATTCCGTCACGCTGCACATCAGCAGGGGAGAAACGCTGGGACTGGTGGGTGAAAGCGGATGCGGAAAAAGCACGCTGGCACGCATGACAGCCGGACTGCTAAAACCGGATTCCGGCACGGTGCATATAACTCCGGACTCCGGCGGTAGCGGCCGCATTGCCAACGCATCCGGTGTGCAGATGATTTTTCAGGATCCTTTTTCGTCGCTCAATCCGCGCATGCGGGTGGGACGCAGTATCGGAGAGGCTCTTGAAGTACAGGGAATGCCCCGTGCGGCAAGGCGCGCGCGGGTGGAACATCTGCTTGCCGTAGTCGGGCTGGCACCGGAACATTATGACCGTTATCCGCATGAGTTTTCCGGCGGACAACGTCAGCGCATCGCCATAGCACGGGCTCTTGCCCCTCAGGCTTCTCTGCTTGTCTGCGACGAACCGGTTTCCGCGCTGGATGTTTCCGTACAGGCGCAGGTACTCAACCTGCTGGCAGACCTGCGTGATTCACTGGGACTTTCCATGCTGTTCATATCGCACGATCTCAGCGTTGTCAGACACTTCTGCCATCGTGTTGCGGTTATGTATCTGGGACGCATCATAGAAACAGCCCCGCGTGACATGATATACAATGCCCCCCTGCACCCGTACACCAAAGCTCTGCTGGCATCGCTGCCGGTACCTGACCCCGATGCCAGAACAACGCATACACGTCTGCAGGGCGAACCGCCCAGTCCTGTCAGCCCGCCCTCCGGCTGTCACTTCCACCCGCGATGTCCGCACGCCATGCCGCATTGCCGCACGCACATTCCCGCAGAAACCGTCCTGCACGGCAGGCACCGCGTCCGGTGCCACCTGTATGCATAAACCCGCAGCTGCCGCCGACAGCCGGCAGACCGCCTTTTTCCGGCACAGTGTATACGCTGCTGTACGGGTGTGTACCGCTCATGGACTTCGTGCGGCACAGACGGTATAAAATAGCAATTGCGCGCACAAACAGCTCCGCAGCGCTTTCCACAGGCTTCGGGGTTGACGCTTCTTTCATGGTGGCTTACCGATAGGTTTATGGTTTTACCATGGCCAGTAACGCAAGGGGTGACGATGACTGACCGGAATCTGACACACAAAGAGCTTTCCGCCATGCTGGGGGTTTCCGAGACCACCATAAAAAGCTACCGGAGAAAGTTTCCGGGCTGTATTCCCGTGGCAAGCAAGGGAAAGCCCATCCGGTTTACTCCGGAGGCGGGCACGGTGTGCGTACGCATACGCGATATGTTCAATCTGGGCATGTCTGTGGAAGAAGTGCGCAGCAGGCTTGCCCAGGAGTTCGACTGGATAGACGAAGCCCCGCAACAAAAGCAGCAGGACGAGCCCAAAAACCGCAGACCGGACGAACCCGCACGGCGCACAGAGCTGTCACACGATTTTTCCGCTTCGGTCAGTAATCTGGCAAAATCCATGGTGGCTCTGACACAGCAGCAGGCATCCATGCTGCAGCGCCTGCAGAATATAGAAGAAATGCTGCGTCAGCTGGGACTTTCCGGACCGGTTGAGCGCAAACCCCTACAGGCAACGCTGGGTCCGGAGTGGGATGACCGCTTTGAGCGCATGCAGCAAGCCATGGAAATAATGGCCCAGACAGTCACCGGACTGCGCCGGCAAGTTACCGACCTGCGTCCGGCACCGGTTGCACAGGTTCCCGCAGGAACAGCACCGCAGCCGTCAGGGACGGCAGACGCAGATGATGCGCCCGCACACACCACGGACACAATGCCGCAGGCCGAAGATGCAGCCGGTGATGAGCAGATGTTTGCCGCTGTACAGGCCGTATCCCCGGGACGCAGCGACCCGCCCCGCAGGGTGATGATACTTCCGCTTGTTTTCCAGTCTTCGCGGGGAGAATATCTTGGTGTAGCGGGCAAAGCCCGCGGACGGTTCAGCGCAAATGACCTCAAGGCATTGCTGGCCATGACGTTCTTTCCGCCGGAACGGTACACACAGCAATGGGAACAGGACGGCAACGGCTGGTGGCTGCTGCTGACCCAGCCCGAAAGCGCCACCCCCCGCGAGTTTGCCATCTACATGGAAGAAACGGTGACACCGCGCGGCAACACTGTGGCGCTTGTACTGCGCCTTGCCGTTAACGGGGAAGAACAGCACCCCGTGGAACTGCACAATTTTATCAGTGAAATGCAGGGCGAATAGCAGCCGCATCATGAAAAAAGCAAAACGGCACACCGTACGGTGTGCCGTTTTTTTACGGCCGTAAAGCAATACCGCAGAACCGGATACTGCAGGACAAGAACACTCCGGACGCCGGACGCCGCACGCAGACAGCACTCAATGCCGCAGACGCCCTGAGCCATAAAAAAAGCCCTCTTGCGAGGGCATTTGGTATCGGGAAAAAACTACCGAGCAATCATAGAGCGCAGCATATCCGAGCAGTTCTCGGTATTATGGCTCATGGCGTACAGCGCATCCACAAAATGGATGAGCTGGTAGATATCCTTGAAATCAAGATCAGAACGGTAGATAGCGGAAACAATCCGGTTCTTTTCACGGAACACTTCGCGCTGCTGGGCACGGATGGCGCGGTAGGTGTTTTTGGTGGATTCTCTGTCCAGCTTGCCGCCGCCGTGGATGAGTCCCACTGTGGCATCAAGTGCCGGCTTCAGCAGTTCGATGCTTTTGGATACCTTGTGCAGGAAGAAAACAAACTCTTTCTGAAATTCATCAGGAATGGGAATGCGGCGCATGCCCAGCCAGTTAAGCGCTTCCTGCCCTGCATCAAGAATGTTGTCCTGACTGCGGGTATAGTTGATGAAAAGCGTCTTATCCACAGCCATGAACAAAGCACGCGGCAGGTGGTTGCGGATGTTGCGCTTTATCTTGTCGGCATGTTCTTCCGCGTCATCCACTTCTCGCAGCAGTGTATTGAAATCCTTGCAGGTGCCGCCGGTTATGTAGCACTCCATGGACTCTTCGATAAGACGCATGCCCTTGGCTATCTGCTCGTAATGCTCGACAAGTCCTGTCATGGGCGAGCGTTCGTCGCGTACAAGCCCGAAGAGGGGGATTCGAATGTTCATATATGAAGCCTCCGGTAACAGCCTTCAGGGTCCTACAAAAACGACCATCTGAGAAGCTGGAAAATGACGATACTGGTTATAGCGGCAATAGGTACTGTAAGTACCCAATAAAGCACTATTTTGTAAAGCACTCTAAAATCAACGGCACCAAAGCCTCTGGCCAGCCCCACGCCCACTATGGACCCCACAGCGGCGTGTGTGGAAGAAACCGGCATTCCCAGATTTGATGCCATGAGAACTGTTGTGGCCGCTCCGAATTCCACTGAAAAACCACGGGTATTGGTCAGTTTGGTTATTTTTTCACCCACGGTGGCCATCACCTTGTGCCCCAGCACGGCAATGCCCAACGCAATGCCCAGCCCGCCGATGACCAGAAGCCACAGGGGCACCTCCGCAGAAGCCAGCAGCGTGCGTTCGCGCGCTATCAGGTATATGGCAGCCACAGGGCCTATGGCGTTGGCCACATCGTTGGCGCCCTGCGACACCGCCACATAACAGGCCGTACCCACCTGCAGACGGCGGAACATGTCTTCCACTGCTTCGGGTCCGTCGGCATCTTTGGGCAGCGTGCGTGTAAACAGCACCCGGAAACCAGTCCACACAGCCACCGTCAGCACGGCGGTCAGCCCCAGCGCCACAGACCAGTGCAGGTTAAGACTCTTGCCCACCGGCGTTTTATAAAAAAACGAAAGCACCACAAGATCGGCGGTAAGCGCTATCCAGAACGGGGCCCAGAATCTCGCTTTTTCTATTATCTTGGTTCGGTACAGAATAAACCGCCGTATATGGGAAAATACAAAAAAAGCAATGCCTGCGCCAAAAAGCGGCGAAATGATCCATGAAAGCACCACAAAGCCCATACTGCCCCAGTTGACGACTTCGGGCCCTCCGGCAACAATGCCGAATCCGAGAATCGACCCCACGATGGAGTGCGTGGAAGAAACCGGCAGCGACGTAAGCGTGGCCACCAGCACCCACAAGGCAGCAGAAAGCAATGCGGCGAACATGCCAACCATCATCACCCGCGGGTCTGTTATCATATCCGCGTTGATGATACCCTTGCTGATAGTTTTAGTTACATGAGCACCCAGAAATACGGCGCCCACAAAGTTCAGCACACCGGCAATCATTACCGCCTGTTTGACGGTGATGGCTTTGGAACCGACCGATGATGCCATGGAGTTGGCCACATCGTTGGCCCCCAGATTGAATGCCATCATAAAGCCGGCGCCGACGGCGAGAACAAGAAAAACAGTGTATATATCCATGTAACCTGTCCGTTTAAGGGATGAGCGATGCCCTGAATTACCCTGATAGCGGTGACCGGAAGGTGCACAGGTAAACGGGGAGCAGCCGGATGCCTGTGTTGTTCCGCTGCAGGTAAAAGACGCCGCTCCACTACTGGGAAAAGCGGCCTTTGTCAAAAAAGCGCCACCGTCTTACCTGCCAATTGTAACAATCGTGTGACAAAAACGCCATAAAGTGACGGTTAAATAACATGATGAAACATTACTCCATCCGCCACAGACTGTTTATAGGAAGCATCATACTGTTATTTCTGGCACTTATTCCGCCGTTTATTTATGTCGGCGGGCTGCTGAAAGATGATGTGCTGACCGAATCGCGCCTGCGCGCACGCAACGGACTGGAAATGGCCGCATGGCTGATGGAGGAACAGGCACCGTTTTCTGACACCGCTTCCATGAACGCATGGGCACACCGGTTCGGACAGCGTACGGGTATACGCATCACCTACATCGAAAACGGCCGCGTTGTGGCTGATTCTGAAATTGCCTACGAACAGCTGCCGACGCTGGACAGCCATCGCAACAGGCCGGAAGTGAAAGCAGCTCTGGCCAACGGCGAAGGCATGGAAGTGCGCTACAGCACCACACTGGGCAAAGACCTTATTTATATGGCGCGTACCATCACAGTGCCCGACAGCGGACTGGACGGTGTGCTGCGCATTGCCCTGCCCGCGTCCGTGGTTAACGAGCGTCTGGCCGAGCTCAAAGAAGGTCTGGCTGCAGTGTTTCTGCTGGCCATGCTGGCCAGTGCCGGCCTTGCCTATCTTGTAACCCGGTCTCTGGTGCGTTCCATCGAAGACCTTGCCGCAACAGCCCACGCCATCGGACAGGGTGATTACGCCCGCAAAATCCGCGACTATCCGGGAACGGAACTGCGTCCGCTGGTTGATGCCATCAACGACATGGCAAAAAACACCCGCAGGCAGATGCAGATGCTTACCGACCAGAAAGGACGCCTTGAAGCCATTCTGGACGGCATAACAGACGGAGTGATGGTGCTGGACGAAGAAGGACGCATCCATTCTGTAAACACGGCACTTACCGATATGTTTCCGCAGGTGGCGGGCATGGAAGGGGCCACCCCCCTTGAAGCCACCATGCAGCCGGATCTGCAGAAAGCAGTGGATGCCATGCTGCGCAGCGACACCGCCCACAGCGGCCAGCCTATGCCCGATACCGGACGGGTGTGCAATGTGGAACTTTCCGGCGGGCGGTACATGGAAATAACTCTGGTGCCTTTTGCCGACCCTGCCGGAACAAGAAAAATAGTACTGGCGTTTCATGATGTGAGTGAGCGCGAACAGCTGGAAAAAGTACGTCGGGATTTTGTGGCCAACGTGTCGCATGAGCTGAAAACACCGCTCACCAGCATCAAGGGATACACCGAGATGCTTATCGAATCACCGCCAGCAGGCCGCGAGCAGAACAGCATGTTTCTGCAGACCATCCTTAAAAATGCCAACCACATGATAAAAATGGTCAACAGCCTGCTGGTTCTGGCACGCGCCCAGCACAAACGCGAACAGACAGCCATGTCCGCAGTGGATGCCGCAGCCGTCATCCGCCAGACCGTGCGAGAAATGGACCCTGCAGCGCACGAAAAAAATATCTCCATCGAAACACAGATGCCCGAAACACCACTTATGGTCACAGGAGACAGAGATGCTCTGTGTGAAGTTTTCCGGAACCTGCTGGACAACGCCGTCAAATACAGTCCGAATAATTCTGCAGTGACCGTTTCTGCCCGAATAACCGAAGGCAGAGCAGCCTTCTGCATAAAAGACAGCGGTCCGGGAATTCCCGAAGCCAGCAAGGAAAGAATCTTTGAACGCTTCTACAGGCTAGACAGAGACGGAGATACGCACAAAAACGGTTCCGCCGGTCTTGGACTGGCAATCTGCCGCAGAATAGTGAAAAGCCACGGTGGCGAAATATGGGTGGAAAGTCCTCTGGACAGTAAAACCGGATCCGGCGCCGCCTTCTTTGTCACGCTGGATACGGCATCCGCATAACGCATCCTCTCAAAAAAAATTCAAAGGCTTCCGCTGGCAGAAACACTTCCGGCGGAAGCCTTTTTCATTCCCTGCAGCCATTTTTCCCGCTCTTCTCTGCCCGATTATTTGCAGCCAAGCCTCTTTCTGTCTCCGACGGGCAAGGAGCTGTTTGGGGGAGTGATTGTTTTATGTCTCCGACGGGCAAGGGGAATGATTCCCCTTGCATCCCCCATTGCGCCCGAAGCGGACCGGTCAGCTGTACCCTTCGGGCGTACGGGCGGCATCATCGGCACGGAGCAAGGCAGTACAGCGCGCCGCAGGCGTATCTGTGAAACATGCGAGGCGCGCACTGAGGGTGCAGGGAGGTCAGCTCCCTGCCCGCCGGAGGCTGTTTGTTTTTGTTTCAGATTTTGTATGTCTCCGACGGGCAAGGGCAATGATTCCCCTTGCATCCCCCATTGCGCCCGACGCGGTCCGGTCAGCTGTACCCTTCGGGCGTACGGGCGGCATCATCGGCACGGAGCAAGGCAGTACAGCGCGCCACAGGCGTATCTGTGAAACATGCAGGGCGCGCACTGAGGGTGCAGGGAGATCAGCTCCCTGCCCGCCGGAGGCTGTTTATTTTTGTTTCAGATTTTGTATGTCTCCGACGGGCAAGGGGAATGATTCCCCTTGCATCCCCCGTTGCGCCCGGCGCGGACCGGTCAGCTGTACCCTTTCGGGCGTTCATGGCGGCATCACCGGCACGGAGCAAGGCAGTACAACGCGCCGCAGGCGTATCTGTGAAATATGCGAGGCGCGTACTGAGGGTGCAGGGAGGTCACCTCCCTGCCCGCCGGAGGCTACCTCCTTTACTCCGCTTGCCCGACCTGCTCCCGAAGTTGTACACAAAGAACGTACAATAAATGTTCATAACAAAAATAAACCATTAATATAAAAAATATTATCATATAATCACTTTCAAAATAAAAAACCCCCGCCGGAATCACCGGCGGGGGTTATCTACAATATTTTTCTTTTATATTTCTACATACTGGATGTGTTATCTACACCGTATGTCTGTAAAGCAAGAGTTCCGTCCAGATACCCTTTATACGAAACAAGCACTGTCATGAACTCATCCATGCGTTCTCTGGATACGGGTTGCGAACGGGGGTTGGTTACTCTGGAAGGGTTAAGGTATTTACCATAGCGTTTCATGCGGAAATCAAGATGAGGCCCTGTGGCGTACCCTGTTGCTCCCACATAGCCTATAACCTGTCCCTGAGCCACTTTCTGCCCGCTGCGGATGCCTCTGGCATAACGCGACATATGAAGATACGCGCTTTCGTATCCGTTCATGTGCCGTATTTTAACATACTTTCCGGCGGCCTTGGTTCTGGCAACGGCCACAACGGTACCGCTGCCTATGGCTTTGATGGGGGTGCCTGTGGGGGCGGCGTAATCTATTCCGTGATGTGGTCTGACAATATTAAGCACAGGATGCAGACGGGCATTGCTGTAGCCCGACGAGATTCTTCTGAAATCAAGAGGAGCCTTCAGAAAGGCCTTGCGCAGGCTTTTGCCGTCCGCTGTGTAATATTCGCCCCTGCCGCCGTCTTCCAGCAAAAAGCCTTCATACGGGGTGTCCTGGTTGACAAAACGGGCAGCCAGAATACGTCCGTACCCTTTGAACTCACCTTCACGGTAGCGTTTTTCCACCACCACGGTAAAACTGTCGCCTTCGCGTATATCCCTGATGAAATCCACTTCCCACATGAAAATGTCTGCAAGGCGGTATGCCAGCGCAGCACCTTCACCGGCGTTTTCCACTGCGGTGAACAGGTTGGACTCTATTTTTCCTTCCACTCTGTCCAGCTGGATATCATAGGGAATAGGTTCCACTGCGGCGTGAAAAATATCACCGTCCCGCGCCACGGTCAGGATGCTTGTGTCATCTATTTCATACCGGAACGACTGAAGTTCATCCTGCAGACAGGTCACGCTCCAGGGCTGCCCCGCCTTGATACGGGAAAGGCTGAATACGTCATTGCACTGCCTTGCCAGAGAATAAACCTCTGCCGGAGAGAGCCAGTTTTCCAGAATACCGGAAACCGTATCGCCGGGCTGGATGGTGCCTGTGATGGTTTCTGGCACGGGCACCGGAGGCATCTCAGGCGTGGCAACATCCTCTGTCATGCTCTGCTGCGCACCGCCGGTCACAGCCTCGGGCGTGGTATCTTCGTCGCGCAAAAACAGCCCCGTGACGATCACAAGGCATAAGGTGACAACCGCCATACCGGCCGCAAGGCGTTTTTTCCGCGTATCCGCAGTCCGCAGTGTGTTTCTTTTTTTTACTGGCCGCATTAATCCTTCCCGCACGGAAGTCCGTGTACTCTGTTTGTCTGGTTACCTCCACCTGACAGCGGCGTGTACCCTACACAAGGCTACTATACAAGCCTATGGAGAACACAAGAGATTGTCTAGACTTTTTCCACAACTATAACGCCACGTTCGCCGGGCCTTTCAGTGCAGGCAGCAAGCTTGTTAAAAACCTTTAAATCTGATATGTTTCTAAGGTTGGATTGTACTGCTCCGGCATGCTGTAATTTTCTTTTGCCCATGCCATGCCATCCCGCATTTAAAAATACATAATTTGCAATAGATACGTGTTAAAAAAAGCGCTGCGCCAACACTTCAGGCAGTCCTGCACCGAACAGGATCTGCACCGGTGGTTTGATCCGCTGGATATCACCCTGGCCGATGAAAAACGGCTTGAGGTGCGTTTTCCGCATCGTTTTTTTGCGGAATGGTTTTCCACTCAGGTGCAGGGCCGTTTCGAGTCAGAACTGAACACATTCATGGGAGAAGGCACCACTGTGGAATACACCACAGGCTGCTGCCCCGTGCTGTCTTCGTCTCCCCTGCCGCCGGCCGCCGTTTCCAAAAAGCTTTCGGCACCTTTCGGCCGCGAATACACGTTCGAGACATTCATCTCCAACAAGCGTAATTTCTTTCCTGTTGCTTCGGCGCGCGAACTGGCCAGACAGGAAGAAGAAATACGTTACAACCCCTTTGTTCTCTGCGGCCCCGCAGGCAGCGGAAAAACCCATCTGCTGCGCGCCATAGCAAACGAGCTGAGCAAGACTGTAGATAAAAAACATATTTTTATCAGCACAATAGACGATTTAGGAACACTGTTTAGTAACAATGGTTCCGGCGATCCGGCACAGGTGCGCCAGCAGCTTTCGGCATGTCACTATCTGCTGCTTGACGACCTGCACCGCCTGCGCGAACAGCCCCAGTTGCAGGATGAGCTGACAGTGCTGTTCAACAGTTTTTACGACCGGCAGAAGCAGATGGTATTCACCTGCCCCGGCAAGCTGTCAGAACTTGATTTTCTGGAAACCGGCCTGCGGTCGCGTCTGGAATGGGGACTTATTGTCACCATGAAGACCCCCGATCTTGAAATACTGGTCACGTTTATCCAGCGGCAGTGCAAGCTTCACAAACTGCAGCTTGCCAAAGAGCATGTTTTCACGCTGGCACAACGTTTCCGCGATTTCAGGCATCTGCAGGGTGTGCTTAACAGACTTACCGCCTACCGCGATCTTGTTAACCGCACACTGGCTGACACTGATTTCGAGCAGGTGCTCAGCCATACCGAGGCCGGTGCCGGCCGCCCGCTGACAGCAGACAGAATAATAGCCCTGTGCGCAGGACGTTTTTCATTGCCGCCAAAGGATGTCACCGGCGACAAACGCCACCAGAAAGTGGTTCTGGCGCGTCAGGTTGCCATGTACCTCTGCCGCGAACTCATGGGCAGTTCATACCCTGTTCTTGGCCGGACTTTTGGTGGTAAGGACCATTCAACGGCGATGTATGCTGTTAAAAAAATAAAGAAAATGATAGATAGTGACAAAACGACCAGGCAGTTGGTCACAGAGTTGAAGAAACAGTGTCTATCCGGTGCGGAATAACCGCCGCCGGCCATGGCACTGTCAATACAGTTCGTATAAACTCACAATACAGGCACTTAAAATAATCATACATAAAAAGTAGTTATGCAGGTTGCCTACATAGGAACCGCCCCTACTACATAATACAAAGGGAGAATACCTTATGTATTTAAAAGTTTTCAAAGAGGACGTGATCGACGGACTTCAGAAAGCAGCCAACATCATTCCCGCCAAAACAGGAGCGGCTTATCTGCGTTCCATCTGGCTGAAAGCTGAAGCGGGTATGGTGCATGTTCTTTCCACCGACTCCAATATCGAGTTCAGAGGATCGTATAAGGCGGAAGTGACCGAGGAAGGTCTTGCCGGAGTTCAGGGGCGTGCCTTTGTGGATCTTATCCGCAAGCTTCCTGCCGGAGAGATCACCCTGCATCTTGACCCCAAGACCGGTACGCTGGGCATTGAACAGGGACGCCGCAAATATACGCTGCCCACCAATGACACCGCATGGTTCCAGAATTTTTCTGATTATCCGGAAAGCGGCAGTGTTTTCTGGTCCGGTGATTTTCTGCAGGAACTCATCGACAAGCTGTCTTTCTGCATAAGCGACGAAGACACCATGGAAGCCATTGCCTGCATGAGCATGAAACCCCGTCAGGACAACGCCATTGAAGCCTGCGGACTGAACGGCCACCAGTTTGCCATGCAGCGGTTCCTCAATGACGATATTCATGCGCTGCTGCCTGCCGAAGGCATTCTGGTGCAGAAAAAATATCTTATGGAGCTGAAGAAATGGCTCGGTGCCGATGAGATAGAACTGAACATTGACAACAAGCGTCTTTTCTTCCGCACGGGTGATAAGCGTGAAACATTCAGTTTGCCTCTTTCGTATTACCAGTATCCGGACTATACCAGCTTTGTTTCCAAACTGAGCACACCCGATGCCGGAGCGCTGGAAGTAAACCGCAAGGATATGATGGCCGCTCTGGACCGCGTGCTTATTTTCAATACCGACAACAACCGCTGCACCTACTTTGATCTTGAAGCAGGTGAAGTTTCTCTGTCCTCTCAGGGACAGGAGGTCGGTTCCGCGTCCGAATCGCTGGAAGGCACCTACGACGGCAGCCTTAAGCGCATAGCCTTTCCCACGCGTAATCTTATCGAGATAATGAACCACTATCAGTCGGACTCCATGCGCTTCACGCTGACCGGTACCGAAGGCCCTTGCGGTCTGACCGGTGAAAACGACCCCGACTATCTGGTAATCGTTATGCCCATGAAGATAGTGGAAGAGACGTACTACAGCGAGGAAGAAGTCTAAATGACCAACGAGACACAAAAGCAGAGCTACGACGCGGCGAACATCACCGTTCTTGAGGGGTTGTCCGCTGTGCGCATGCGCCCTGCCATGTACATAGGCAGCACTGACAGCCGCGGTCTGCACCATCTGGTCTACGAAGTGGTGGATAACTCCATCGACGAAGCCATGGCGGGATACTGCGATAAAGTCACCGTGAAGCTGCATCTTGATAACAGCGTGACCGTTATCGATAACGGACGCGGCATTCCCGTGGACATCCACCCGAAAGAAGGCCGTCCCGCGGTTGAAGTGGTCATGACCGTGCTGCATGCCGGCGGCAAGTTCGACAACGATTCGTACAAGGTGTCGGGCGGGCTGCACGGGGTGGGTGTTTCGTGCGTGAACGCCCTTTCCGAATATCTCGAAGTTACCGTGCGTCGTGACGGGTATAAATATCATCACCGCTTTGAACGCGGTGTGCCGGTCAAGGAACTGGAGCGCGTCGGAGAAACCGACCTGCGCGGCACCACCATCCGCTTCCGTCCGGACGAAGAAATTTTTGAGACCAATCAGTTTTCCTTCGATATCCTCAAAAAACGCTTTGAGGAGCTCGCGTACCTCAATCCCGGGCTCGAGGTCGAGTTCATAGACGAACGTACCGGAGATACCGCCTCGTTTCATTACGAGGGGGGTATCCGTGAGTTTGTGAAGAACCTGAACTCCGGCGAAGGCGGGGTGCACTCCATCATTTTCGCCTCGGGCGAATCCGATAACGTGATGGTGGATTTCGCGTTGCAGTACAACGCGGGGTACAAGGAAAACATGCTCACCTTTGCCAACAACATCCGCACCAAGGAAGGCGGCACGCACCTTGCCGGCTTCAAGACCGCGCTCACAAGGGCCATCAACAACTACATCCAGAACTCCGACCTGCCTAAAAAGCTCAAGGTCAAACTGTCGGGTGATGATGTGCGGGAAGGTCTGACCGGCGTTGTCAGTGTTAAACTGCCCAATCCGCAGTTTGAAGGGCAGACAAAGACCAAGCTGGGCAACAGCGAGGTGGCGGGTATTGTCTCCGGTCTGGTGTATGAAAATCTCAACACCTATTTCGGCGAAAACCCCAAAGATGCCAAGCTGATCATAGAAAAGGCCGTGGATGCCGCCCGTGCACGTGACGCCGCCCGCAAGGCGAAGGATCTTGTACGGCGCAAAGGGGCGCTTTCCGACAATGCCCTGCCCGGCAAGCTGGCTGACTGCCAGAGCAAGGATCCCTCTGAATCCGAACTGTTCATAGTGGAAGGTGACTCCGCAGGCGGTTCTGCAAAACAGGGGCGCAATCCTTCCACTCAGGCCATTCTGCCGTTGCGCGGTAAAATTCTGAACGTGGAAAAGACCCGCTTTGACAAGATGCTGGCCAACAAGGAAGTCAAGGCTCTCATCACGGCCATGGGGGCGGGAATAGGCGAAGAAGACATCGACTACGGCAAGCTGCGGTACCACAAAATCGTCATCATGACCGACGCCGACGTGGACGGTGCCCACATACGCACGCTGCTGCTGACGTTCTTCTATCGCCAGTATCCCGAGCTGATAGACAGGGGGCACCTGTATATCGCCCAGCCGCCGCTTTTCCGTGTGTACAACAGCAAGTTCGAGCGGTTTATCAAAGATGAAACCGAGCTGAACACCTATCTGCTGGAACGCATTGCCAAAGACGTCGTTATCGAGGCGCATAACGGCATGGAGTTCCGTGAAACGCAGATACTCGACCTGCTGAAAGCCATACGGTTCATCAATGCCAGAATTGCCGACGTGGAAAACGTGGGAATAGGCCGCAATCTCTTTCTCGCGTTTCTTGAATACGGCGAAAAACTGTCGCCCCAGTTTTTTGAGACGCCTGAATTCAACGGCTTCGGAACGTATCTGCAGGAAAAAGGCTATTCCGTGCAGACCAGCGTTGACGAATCCGGACTGGAACGCCGTGTGTACCTGGAATTTGAAGACAGCAACGGGCACAAGACCCGCATCGGCAACGAGTTCTTCAACTCCAAGATGTACAAGCAGCCTTACGATTCGATGGCCGACATGCGCCGCATCTGCGGCGGATTCTCGTTTGTGGTGGACCGCAAGGGCGAACGGACCGAAGTGGAAAACATCTTCGTTCTGCTGGACCATGTGCTGCAGGAAGCGCGCAAGGGTATAAACATCCAGCGGTATAAAGGTCTGGGCGAAATGGATGCCGAACAGCTTTGGGTGACCACCATGAACCCCGAAAACCGCGTGCTGCTGCAGGTACAGGTGGATGACGCGGAAGAGGCCAACGAGATATTTGAACAGCTCATGGGCGACAGGGTTGAACCGCGCCGCGAATTCATCGTGCGTAATGCCCTGAGCGTTCAGGAACTGGATATTTAACACACCCGAGAGGCTTCAGAAGTGTCCAATCAGGTTACCATCGAAGACGAGCTTAAGAAGTCATATCTTGAGTACTCGCTGAGTGTTATTATAGGCCGCGCCATTCCCGATGTGCGCGATGGCCTGAAGCCCGTGCACCGGCGCATCATGTTCGCCCAGCACGAGCTGGGCAACGGGTATAACCGTGCGCCGAAAAAATCGGCCCGTGTGGTCGGTGACGTTATCGGTAAATACCACCCGCATGGCGATTCCGCCGTGTACGATGCCCTTGTGCGCATGGCACAGGATTTTTCCATGCGCGACCCGCTTGTCACCGGTCAGGGCAACTTCGGTTCCATTGACGGCGATTCCGCGGCAGCCATGCGTTATACCGAAGTGCGCATGTCGAGACTCGCTTCGGAATTCATGGCCGATATAGACAAGGAAACCGTCGAGTTCCGCCCCAACTATGACAATACCCTGCAGGAACCCGCGGTGCTGCCCACCAAGGTGCCCAACCTGCTGCTTAACGGCTCTTCGGGTATTGCCGTGGGTATGGCCACCAATATTCCGCCGCACAACCTCGGCGAACTGGTTGACGGCCTGCTGCTGGAACTGGACTCTCCGGAATGCACGGTGGCTGATCTTGCCGGGCTGGTCAAAGGGCCGGACTTTCCCACCGGCGGCTTTTGCTACGCGGGCAGAGGACTGCGCGATGCGTATGAAACAGGACGGGGCACTGTTAAAATCCGCGGCCGTGTGGAAGTGGAAGAACGCAAAAAAGGCTTCCAGTCCATTGTCATCCGCGAAATACCCTATGCGCTGAACAAGTCATCGCTTGTGGAAAAAATAGCCGCGCTGGCCAACGAACGCAGGATAGAAGGCATAACCGACCTGCGTGACGAATCTGACAGACGCGGTATCCGCGTGGTCATAGACCTGAAGCGCGGGACCATTCCCGAAATCGTCATTAACCAGCTGTATAAATATACTCCGCTGGAGACGTCTTTCGGCATCAATATGCTGGCTGTGGTGGGCAACAGGCCCCAGCTGCTTACGCTGAAAAAGGTCTTTGAGTGCTTTTTGCAGCACCGGCGCGAAGTCATTATCCGCAGAACGCACTATGACCTGCGCAAGGCCGAAGCCCGTGCCCATATTCTGGAAGGTCTGCGTATCGCGCTGGATAACATCGACGAAGTGGTCGAACTTATCCGGGCATCCAAAACACCGCCGGAAGCAAAAGAACGGCTCATGCAGCGGTTCTCGCTTTCCGAAGTGCAGGCTCAGGCCATTCTTGATATGCGTCTGCAGCGTCTTACCAACCTCGAACACGAAAAGCTGATCGAGGAATACCGCGAGCTGCTTAAAAAGATCGAATACTTCAAGTCTATTCTGGAAAATGAAGAAGTGCTGCGCGGCGTTATCCGTGACGAGCTTAAAGAGCTCAAGGAAACATACGCCACCCCGCGGCGGACCGAAATGCTGGAAGATGAACTTGAAGGAATAGACATCGAGGACCTTATTCCCGACGAGGATGTGGTCATCACACTGTCGCGGCGCGGGTACATCAAGCGTACTCCGCTGGACAGCTATCAGCAGCAGCGCCGCGGCGGTAAGGGCATTGCCGGTGTGCATACCGGTGATGGTGACTTTGTGCAGGATTTTCTGGTGACTACAAACCACCAGTACCTGCTGCTGTTCACCAACAAAGGGCGCATGTTCCAGCTTAAGGTGCATCAGGTGCCCGAAGGCAGTCGTACCGCCAAGGGAATGCACATCAACAACCTGCTGCCCATGGAAGAAAACGAATGGGTGAACACCGCGCTGACTATCCGTGAATTCACGGAAGAAAAGTATTTCCTTTTCTCCACCCGTAAAGGCATGGTCAAGCGCTCCAGTGCATCGCTGTATGCCAAGGCCCGTCGTACAGGGCTTATTGCCGTGGGGCTGCGTGAAGGAGATGAGCTTATCATGGTGCGCGAGGTGGATGACAACTGCGAAGTTGTTCTGACCACCGAAAAAGGTATCGCCATACGCTTCGGCTGCGGCGATGTGCGCCCCATGGGGCGTTCCGCTACCGGCGTCAAAGGCATTGCGCTGAGTCAGGACGACAGTGTGGTGGCCTGCGTTACCGTGCAGGGCGGACTGGAATCGGAAATAATGACCGTTTCGCGGTACGGATACGGCAAACGGACACTTATCGATCGGTACCGTGTGCAGAGCCGCGGAGGTAAAGGTGTCATCAACTTCAAGGTGACACCCAAGACCGGTGAAGTGCTGGGCGCCATGACCGTAGTATCCAACGACCAGCTGATTCTGCTTACCTCCACCAACAAGATTATCCGCATAGGTGTGAAAGAGGTCCGCAGTGTGGGCCGCGCCACACAGGGCGTGCGTCTTGTCTGGCTGGACGAAGGCGACCATGTGGTCGGCTTTGACAGAGTTTCGGAGCAGGAACAGGAACAGCTTGACGATTAGGCGGGCATGATGCTGCAAAGGCAGACTGTTGCGCGTTGCGCACTGTGCATTACTGTCATGCTTTGGGCCTTTTTTTCATGGGGCTGCAAAGAAAATGACGGCCGTGCCGACCTGCTCGCTCTGGCGCGTACCGCCTTTGCCGAAAAGCAGTACATAGAGGCCGAGCGCCATTACGAACGTTATCTGCAGTTGTATCCCCATGCGGAAAACCGCTGGGAGGTATGGAACAAGCTTGTGGAGATAGCGCGCGGAGTGCGCGGAAAGCCTTCAGCGGCGGCAGAACTGCTTGAATCCATGTATCTTGAATTCGGGCTTGAGCCGCAGCGGGCGCAGTCTGTACTTCATGATCTTGCTTCGCTGTATGAAGAGCTGCACCGGCGTGACAGAGCGCTGGAAGTGTGGCTGAAGTATCAGACTTTGCCGGATCTGACAGACCGGCAACAGGCCGAAGCGCACAGGCGCGCGGCACGGATATACCGGGACCGCGGCGAATACGATCTTGCGCTTGAATCCCTGCGGGCCTGTCTGGATATGGAACTGCCTCAGGATATGCACGCCCGTTGCGTGTACGAACTGGCACAGACCGATATCTACATGAACAACTACCGCAGAGCCGAAAGTCTGTTGCGTGAGCTGCAGGGCATGACCGCAGCCGAAAGCACTGTGCGCGCTCTGGGCATGCTGGCACTCGCCGATGTGCTGCAGCATCAGAAGCGTTACGCAGAAGCGCGCAACGTCCTGAAGGGAATTCAGGACAGCTATCCTAACCCGCAGGTCATAGAAACACGCCTGCGCATGCTGGATGACAAACTGAACCGCTGAATCCCGCAGGCCGCTCCGGTACATCCGGAGCGGCATTTTCTCTTTCTCCGCTTCTTCCTCCGGTTGGCAAGGTCGATCATCTCCCTGCCTGCCGGAGGCTGTTTATTTTTGTTTCAGATTTTGTATGTCTCCGACGGGCAAGGGGAATGATTCCCCTTGCATCCCCCATTGCGCCCGGCGCGGACCGGTCAGCTGTACCCTTTTGGGCGTACGGGGCGGCATCACCGGTCCGGCGCAAGACAGTACAGCGCGCTGCAGGCGTATCTGCGGAACATGCAAGGCGCGCACCGAGGGTGCAGGGAGATCATCTCCCTGCCTGCCGGAGGCTGTTTTTGTTTCTGGTTTTGTATGTCTCCGACGGGCAAGGGGAATGATTCCCCTTGCATCCCCCATTGCGCCCGGCGCGGTCCGGTCAGCTGTGCGCTTACGGGCGTACGGGGCGGCATCACCGGTCCGGCGCAAGGCAGTACAGCGCGCCGCAGGCGTATCTGCGGAACATGCAAGGCGCGCACTGAGGGTGCAGGGAGATGATCTCCCTGCCCGCCGGAGGCTGTTTTTATTTCAGGTATTTTTATATCTGCAACGTGTATGACGTCCCTGCGGCTTTACTTGTCGGGAACTGGTATTGACCCATGCGGCGCTTGTGATAGTTTTTTTCTTCACCGTAAGGGGTAGCGCATGTGGGATGAAAAGCACGTTCAGAGATACGAAGCCTGGTATGCGGGCAAAGCCGGCAGTTTTGCCCTGCGTCAGGAAAAGCGTCTGCTGGAGAATCTGATTTCCGGCTGGCCGCGGCGTGGGCGTTCGCTGCTTGAGGTGGGCTGCGGTCCGGGATATTTTCTGGAAATGTTCTGGGAAGCCGGTCTGGACGTGACGGGGCTTGACCGTTCTTTGGCCATGCTTGATGCCGCCCGGGCGCGCATGGGCAACCGTGCCCGGCTGGATGTTGGTAACGGCGAGCATCTGCCGTATGAAGATAACCGGTTTGATTATGTGGCATTGCTGGCCAGTCTTGAGTTCATGGAGAATCCGCAGGCTGCTCTTGAGGAGGCAATCCGGGTTGCGGCGCGTGGTGTTGTAGTGGGCTTTCTGAACAGCTGGAGCCTGTATTATGCGTTGTCCGGCCGTAAGCGCTGTCCGGCATCGGGCACGTTGCAGGCGGCGCAGTGGTATTCTCCGTACAGGATAAGGGCCATGCTGCGGGAGGCTGCCGGTAATAAGCCCATGACCTTGCGCTCTGTGTTGCCGGGACCTGTTGTCACATGGCGCGATGTGCTGATTTTCCGTCTGTGCAATGGCTGGGTTTCTCCGCTGCCGTTTGGCGGATTTGCGGCCGTGCGGCTTGATCTGGTTAATATTGCGCCTGTTACGCCGATCATGGCCAAGGCGAAGTCGGTAAAACCGGTGCCCAGCGGATAATGGACAGGCAGGAATGTTTCTGAGCGGGGAATCCCGCTTTTTTTATGCCGGTGGTGCGCGGATGAAGGAGCGATGAGGGGATGTGCTGTTTATCAGCGGCACAGGCTGATTTTGAGGCATGCTTGTTTTTGACAAGACTCGGGCTATGGACTACAGAAGGCTGTTTCACCGGTGTGCCGCGCTTTCGTGGCGGTGGTGCAGCACCGTGACAACGTAATTTGTCTGTATGGATTGCCAGCTATGAGTAATGTAAAGAAAATAAAGGGTTTTGCAGACCTTTTTTCACCGGAAAGCGACGTGTTCACCTTTATGGAGAATACGGCACGCGATGTGTTTTCATCCTATGGCTACGGAGAGTTGCGCACGCCTATTCTTGAGCGCACGGAACTGTTCTGCCGTTCCATAGGCACGGAAACCGACGTGGTGCAGAAGGAAATGTATACGTTTCCTGACCGGAAAAACCGGTCTCTGACCATGCGGCCGGAAGCGACAGCCGGAGTGATGCGGGCTTATATCGAAGGTTCGCTGCATAGTCAGGAGCAGGTTTCAAAGCTGTTCACGTTTGGTCCCATGTTCCGGTACGAGCGTCCGCAGAAGGGGCGCATGCGGCAGTTTCATCAGATCAACTGCGAATGTCTCGGCCCGCAGGAACCGTATGCAGACGCGGAAATAATCCTCATGCTGCTGATGTTCCTCAAGCGCATAGGTTTGTCCGGCCTTGAGCTGCAGATCAATTCACTGGGCTGCCGTGAGTGCCGTCCGCAGTATCATGCGGCACTCAGGGCGTTTCTGGCGTCGCTTGATACGGCAGAACTGTGTGAAGACTGCCGCAGGCGCATGGAAACAAACCCCCTGCGCGTGCTGGACTGCAAGGTGCCGCGCTGTAAAGAGCTGACAGCGGATGCTCCGGTGATACTCGACCATACCTGCGATGCCTGTTCGGAGCATCATTCCGTGGTGCTCGGCATGTTGGAGCGTGCCGGTGTGGTGTATACGGCAAACCCCCGTCTGGTGCGCGGTCTTGATTATTACAACCGCACCACATTTGAAGTGGTATGCGGCGAAATAGGTGCACAGTCTTCCGTTGCCGGTGGCGGCCGGTACGACGGTCTTGTGTCGCAGCTGGGCGGTCCCGATGTGCCGGGCATCGGCTTTGCGTGCGGTATGGAACGTCTGGCGCTGGCGCTGGAGCAGAAGGCGCAGCGCGAAGTGCCGCGTCCTGATTTTCTGGTGGCAGTGCTGGAACAGGACGGTCTTGAGCGCGGAATGATGCTGGCTGAGGCCCTGCGCGAAAGCGGGCTGAAAGGTGAAGTCAGCTTTGCCGCCCGCAGCATGAAAAGCCAGATGCGGCAGGCCGGAAAACGCAATGTACGCAAGGTGCTGCTGCTGGGCGGCAGCGAGATTGCCGACGGTACAGTTACCGTGAAAGACATGGACACCGGCGGGCAGACGACAATTTCCCTGGACGCAGCACCCGGTGCTGTGGCTGACTGATTAACTTTTTTCGACAGTATCTTGGCGGGGTCGGATGCCCGCCGGAAACAGAGGTATACTTCATGAGCGACCAGAATTTGGACATTCAGCAGGATCACCAGAAATATGTGGAGTCTCTTGGCGATTGGGCGCGCACCAATACGTGCGGTGAGCTGAATGCCAATGCCATCGGGTCCGAAGTGTGCCTGATGGGCTGGGTTCAGTTTCGCCGTGACCACGGCGGCCTTATTTTTATCGATCTGCGCGACCGCAGCGGCCTGACACAGGTTGTGTTCAGCCCCGATGTCAGCGTGGACGCGCATGAGCGCGCTCACGTGCTGCGTTCCGAATACGTGCTGGCCGTGCGCGGCACTGTGCGTCCCCGCCCTGAAGGCATGGTGAACCCCAATATGAAGACGGGTGAAGTGGAAGTGTATGTTTCCGAGTGGAAACTGCTGAACACCTCCAAGACTCCTCCGTTTCAGGTGGAAGACCGCGTTGAGGCCAGCGAAAACCTGCGCCTTGAATACCGCTATCTCGACCTGCGCCGTCCGCGGCTTGCCCGCAACTTCCAGCTGCGCCACCGTGCCACGCAGGCTATCCGCAACTATCTTGACCAGCTGAACTTTCTGGAAGTGGAAACCCCGTATCTCACCAAATCCACTCCTGAAGGTGCCCGTGATTTTCTGGTGCCCAGCCGTATGAATCAGGGAGAATTTTACGCGCTGCCGCAGTCTCCGCAGATTTTCAAGCAGCTTCTGATGGTGGCCGGTATGGACCGCTATTATCAGATTGTGCGCTGTTTCCGCGACGAAGACCTGCGTGCCGACCGTCAGCCCGAGTTCACTCAGGTGGATATCGAGATGAGCTTTGTGGACGAAGAACGCGTGCAGTCCATGGCGGAAGGATTGATGGCGAGGGTTTTCAAGGAGACTCTGGGCATTGATGTGGCGCTGCCTTTCCCGCGTATGCCGTACGATCAGGCCATTGCCGAATATGGTCTGGACAAGCCTGACACCCGCTTTGATCTGCGCCTCAAGGATGTGACGGATATCCTGCGCGGTTCCGGATTCCGGCTGTTTGCCAAGGCGGAACTGGTCAAAGCCATGCGTGTGCCCGGCGGTGCCGTGCTTTCGCGCAAGGAAATTGACGACTTCACCGAGTTTGTGAAGGTTTACGGTGCGCAGGGGCTTGCGTGGATAAAGATTAAGGAAGACGAATGGCAGTCGCCCATTGCCAAGTTCCTTTCCGATGACGAGCGCGCCGCACTTACTACGGAACTGGGGCTGGAAACGGGCGATATCGTGTTCTTTCAGGCTGCTTCGCCCGACGTGGTCAATAACTCGCTGGGATACCTGCGCCTCAAGGTGGCCGACAGGTTCGGGCTTATTCCCGAAAACAGCTACAATTTCCTGTGGGTGACTGATTTTCCCCTGTTTGAATACTCGCCCGAAGATAAGCGCTATGTAGCCTGCCACCATCCTTTCACTGCGCCTCAGGTAGGCCACGAAGAACTGATGGTCAGCGATCCGGCCAAAGCCCGCGCCCGTGCATATGACCTTGTGCTCAACGGTAACGAAGTGGGCGGCGGATCCATACGCATCCACAGTCGCGAAGCACAGGAACATATGTTCCGCGCTCTGGGCTTTGATCCGCAGGAAGCCGAGGAACAGTTCGGTTTTCTCATGCAGGCGCTGGAACTGGGCGCACCGCCTCATGGCGGCATAGCCTTCGGCATGGACCGTCTGGTCATGCTGCTGGCGGGCTCCGCATCCATCCGCGATGTCATAGCCTTCCCGAAAACACAGAAGGCAACCTGTCTGATGACGCATGCCCCTGATCAGGTAGCGGCAAAACAGCTGCGCGAGCTTGGCATCAGACTACGTGAAAAACAGGAAGCGTAATAACCATGTACGCCCCGGCGGAAAACCGCCGGGGCGTTTTGTACGCTGTGCCGTGTCGCCGGCATATTGAAGTGTTGCCGCTGCATGCATGCGGGTGTATGGCAGAAGGCGGCGGTTGTCCGTGCGGCAGGGGCTTTTCAACGGATGTACTGTGCTTATTATTTGTCTGAAACGCCGTTGTGCGTAAGCCCGCAGCAGGAAAAAAAAGCTATGATTCGAGAAATTCTGACATACCCCGACAGACGCCTTGCCATCGAATGCGAGGAAATTGAAGAGATAACAGACGAGATACGTCAGCTGGCAGCCGATATGGCTGAAACCATGTATGACGCAGACGGTATCGGTCTGGCTGCGCCGCAGGTGGGTGCCACCTGCCGGCTTATTGTGGTCGATGTTTCCGGCCCGGAGGCGCGCGAGGACCTGCGGACATACATTAATCCGCGTCTTGAGCTGCTGGAGGGCAAGGTTGATACCGAAGAGGGCTGCCTGTCCGTGCCTGCACTGCGCAGCAAGGTAACCCGTACTGAAAAGGTACGTCTGCACGCCACCGACCTTGACGGCAACGCCGTGTGCATTGACGCCGACGGACTGCTTTCCATCTGTCTGCAGCACGAAATAGACCATCTGGACGGTACGCTGTTTATCGACAAGATAAGCCGCCTTAAGCGTTCACTCTATGACAACAAAGTGAAAAAATGGCAGAAGCGCGCGAAAAACTGAAAATAGTCTACATGGGCACGCCGGATTTTGCGGCGACGGTACTTTCTCATCTGCTTGCGTGGGAAGACGCCGAGGTGCTTGCTGTGTACACGCAGCCCGACAGGCCCTGCGGCCGCGGGCTGGAATGCCGTCCTTCCGCTGTGAAATCGCTGGCTCTGGAACACGGCCTGCCTGTATTCCAGCCGCTTAATTTCAAGGCCGAAGAAGATGTGCGTCAGCTTGCCGCGCTGCAGCCTGATGTGCTTGTGGTAGCTGCATACGGGCTTATTCTGCCGCAGTGCGTTCTTGATATAGCACCGCGGGGTGCGGTGAACGTGCACGCCTCGTTACTGCCGCGGTACCGCGGTGCCGCCCCTATTCAGCGGGCCATCATGAACGGTGACGCCGTGACAGGTGTGACCATAATGCAGATGGAGGCCGGTCTGGACAGCGGGCCCATGCTGCTGCAGAGGGCTACCGGCATAGGTATTACCGATACGGCGGCAACTATGCATGACGAACTGGCCGATCTGGGCGGCAGGCTGCTGGTAGAAGCGCTGGGGCGGATGATGAAAGGCGAACTGGTGCCCATGGAACAGAACCATGAGGCTGCCACCCACGCTCCCAAACTGACCAAGGCCGACGGTGAAATTGTATGGAACCGTCCTGCCCGTGAAGTGGATGCTCATATCCGCGGGGTTCATCCGTGGCCGGGGGCTTTTTTTGCGCTGCGCCGCGAAGGGCATAAAACATTGCGCGTGGGTATAGAACCCGGCTGCACGGGTGATGCCGTGCCCGAAGGGGTCAAGCCCGGCACGGTGACAGGTATGGCAGGCGACAGGCTGGCCATTGCCTGTGCTGACAGGTTGTACCTTGTTTCTTCGCTGCGTCCTGCCAGCCGCAAGCCCATGACTGCTTCTGCTTTTTACTGCGGATATCTGGCCGAATGCACTCTGGCGGAGTGTGTCGGTCTGGATGAATGCTGAGACCCTGCTTCTGTGGCCGGCTGTGGTCTGCTGCCGTGGCCGGCGACAGCCCTTCTGCAGTGTATGCGGCAGAAACTTCTTTTCTGCCGGTGTGTTATTTTTCTTTTCCGGTCGTGCCGTGCCGCGGGTATTGATTGCCTTTCCCGCCTTTTGCTAAGGTTACCTTATGAATCCGACCACACCCGACCGCAGCGACGCTGCATCAGAAGCCGGACCGGAAAGGTATTACGGGGCCCGCAAGCGGCTGTTCATAGGGCTGATAACCGGCACTTCGGTTATTCTGTGCACCATTCTGTTGCTGGTATGGGCGATACCCTCCATCGGGCTTGCCAACATTCACCCTGCGCTGCCGTATGTTTCCGGCCTTTTCATGCTCTCGCTCATACTGCTTATCGCATGGGCGGCGCTGGGGCTTGTGCTGAACATAGTCAAAGGGCGTCCGGTGCTGGGTACCAGCCGCATCCGCGGCCTGACCATCAAGCTGTTTCTGCCGCTCATGGTCATGCTGGCCCGTTTTTTCGGTATTCCCAAAGAAAAAGTGCGTCACAGTTTCATCCGTGTGAACAACGAACTTATCAGAGGTGAAACAGGGCGCTTTAATCCCGATGAAATTCTGATACTTACCCCGCACTGTCTGCAGAACAGCAACTGTCCCGTGCGGCTTACGTATAACGTTGACCGCTGTAAACGCTGCGGTTCATGCCCCATAGGCGACCTGATAGCTCTGCGCGATCATTACGGAGTGTCGCTGGCAGTGGCCACGGGCGGCACCATAGCGCGCCGCATTGTGGTGCAGCAGCGTCCCAGATTCATTGTTGCCGTCGCATGCGAGCGCGACCTTACATCCGGTATTCAGGATACATATCCTCTGCCGGTATACGGTGTTCTTAACGAACGCCCCAACGGCCCGTGCCTTGATACGCTCGTGCCCATGCAGCTTATGGAAGTTGCGCTCCGCATGTTTATCCATAATCCTCCTCCTCCGCTCGACCTTGAAGCTGCCATAAAAGCCGAGGCTGAACTTAAACGAGGCCGTTCATGAAAAAACAGTCCCCTCGCCGTGGCGGTGTTGCAACACTTCCTCCGGCACGAGGTGCCGCTCTGGAAATATTGCGCGATGTGCTTGATAAAAAGCGTGAAGCACAGAGTGTGCTGGACAGTTACCTTAAAGACAACAGATTAAGCCCTCAGGATGCCGCTCTGTGCACGGAGCTTGTGTATGGATACCTGAGGTCGGAAATCAGAATTTCGTGGCTTATACGCCGTTTTTTAAAGCCGGATTCACGGCTGCCCGCGGAGCTTTTGCTGACAATGGGTATTTCTGTGTATGAAATACTGTATTTACAGCGTGTTCCTGTATATGCGTCGGTGGACTGGGCTGTTTCGTATGTGCGTTCGCGGTTCGGAACAGGACTTTCGCGTCTGGCCAACGCTGTTTTGCGCAGCATCGACCGGCTGGGCGATGCTCCGCTGCAATCCGGCTGGTATCGTGAAACGCTGCAGGCCGAAGGCGTTGATACCGCAGGATACCTGTCGGTATGGTATGCCGCTCCGCGGTGGGTTGTTGATATGTGGATTGAAGCATATGGCGAGGAACGTGCTGAGCAGTATCTTGCCGGTTCATCACGTCACGCTCCTGCCGGGGTGCGCATCAACCTGCGGCATCCCGAAGGGCCGCAGACGCATGCCCGCCTGACCGCTCATCCTTCATGTATCGGGCACAGTGCCGCAGGATTGCTTTTTGCTTCCGACTCCCGCCCTGCCGAACTGTATGTTCTGCAGGAGGAGGGAATAGCTTCGTCGCAGTCTTTTGCCGTGCAGGAAGTTATGGACGCACTGCGTCCCGAAACATGGGAAGGCCCTGTGTGGGACTGCTGCTGCGGACGCGGCGGTAAAACATGTTCGCTGCTCGAACGGGGCGTGGATGTATGCGCAGCCAGTGATCCCAGTGAAAAACGTCTTAAAGGGCTGCGTACGGAGCTGGAGCGGCTGGGGCTGCCTGATGTTCCGTTGTTTGCTGCTCCCGCCTCGCAGGTTCCGGAGGGTATAGCTCCTCGTGCCGTGCTGGCTGATGTGCCCTGCTCCGGACTTGGTACGCTTTCACGCCGTCCCGACATACGGCAGCACCGCACTCCCTATTCCATGGCGCGGCTGGTTACGCTGCAGTCGGAAATTCTGGACAATGTCTGGCAGGTTCTGCCCGCAGGCGGCCTGCTTGCTTACATTACCTGTACTCTGAATCCCGAGGAAAACGAACTGCAGATAGCCCGGTTTATGGAGCGCAGCCAGGCACAGCTGATGCTGGAGTGGACGACTCCGCCCGACAGCCCTGCGTGTGAATATTTTTACGCGGCACTGCTGCGCAAAGCGTGACATGATTCAGTATGATTTGCCCGCCATCCTTTATGGGATGGCGGGCTTTTTGTATGCACCGCCCTGCACAGGGCAGGAGGAGAACGTGGCACTTCAGGTTATGATGGGGTGAAAGACATCCTTTTGATCTGCTGATTGTTCGCAGCTGTCCGGCAACGCCGGAAGGCAAAACACAAGCATGTCACGACGGGTGACGTGCACATTGCAGCTCTTGCAAAACCGGACTGCGCATATGATGCGGCAGTTGAATCAATGCCCCGTCGGTACAGCACATCAGCTGCCGCCGTTCACCGTCACTCTTTCCACGGTTTTGCGGTAGTATTCCTGCAATTCTTCCAGCCGCACCGGATAGCGGCGGCCGCGGTTTATACGGGCAAGAAGCACCTGTACCTTATTCATCTGCCGGTAGCGCACCTGCTCGTCGCTGCATGTGTCCAGCAGCTCCATTATGGAATGGACTTCTTTCAAATCCTGCGCTTCCGGCGGCATAAATCCGCTGTTTTTCAATATCTTGTATGCCATGCGCAATTCCGGCGGCATCAGCGGGTCATCATTGTGCACCAGTGGCTTGCCTTTGCCTTCATAGTCATCCAGCTCACCATTTTCCGCCGCTTCTTTAATGCGTTGCTCGGCTATATATTGCATGCAGTCCATGGTTACCGCGTGCCCTTTATCTGTTGCGGCAGCGCCGGCAGCGCCAGAGTTTCCAGCCATGCACGCGTCTGTCCGGCAAGATTTTGCAGCACTTCTGATGCAGCACCTGCAATGCGGTCGGCCTCCATCCGCGTAATACTTTTTTCAGCCCGCAGCTCAGTTATGGCCGCTCTCCGTGTTTCGTCAGGTGTCCACAGCTCCAGCCGTACGGCGCCCCGCACCGTATACGGCGTGTCCGCAACCACCTCGAAGGCCGTGATGGTGGTGTGCAGAACGCCGTCAAGCTGTCTTCGCGGCACCGGGTGTGTACTTATGTCGTAATACGGCATGACAGCTGTTTCGTTTTCAAGGGTCCGCGTGAACAAGGCGGCCGGTGTCCCTTCCCAGTACCATGTGGTGCTGGGAACAAGCACATTGCCCCGCGCCACCAGTACGGCCGTTCTGTTGAGTGCCGGCATGGTGCCTGTCTCCTGCAGGCGCAGATGCCGTTTTTCGTCTTCGGCACAGGTTGTCTGCGGTTGTTCCCGCAGGGCGTGGCCTGCATTGATCCGGAGCAGATTTTCTCTGGGGCCGCCTGTTCTGCCGCAACCGACAGCCAGCAGCAGGCATGCCAGCAGCACAGTGGCTGCCAATACTGCGGTATGGTGAGTATGGCGTATGTTTGTCATAAGTGTTGTCCGCCGGCGTTATCTCGTTATTTCGTGTGATTCGTCCGGATGAAAGATAATCTGCCATGGTCTGTCCCGCAGAGAGCGCGAAAGCAGATTGAGATTTTCTGTCAGTTCCCGCGTGTTGCGTAAAATTTCTTCCACCTGTGCCTGATCGTATTCCATGTTTTCTTCAAACCTGCCGGAAAGCGCCGTCAGCATGCCGCCCAGCGTTTCGGTCTGCATCCGTACTGCTTCCATGGCCAGACGAGTGCTTTCCAGCGCTTCATCGGCTTTGTGCGCGCTGCCCTGCACTGTGCGCATCACGTTGCGCGCTTCACGTATTCCCTGTCTGGCATCGCCGCTTACAGCCTGTATTTCTGTTGTCATGGTCTTTATGCCCTGTGCTGCGTTGTGCAGCACGGCATTCATGTTCCGGGTCACTCCTGCCATGTCCTGACTGTTTATCGTGGCAAGCAGTATATCAAGGCTGTCGGCTATGCGTACCAGCTTGGGATGCAGCTCCTGAACAAGATGCCCCACGGAAGCAGCCGCTTCAAAGATCGAAGTGCTGGTATCTGCGGGTATTTCGCTCTGTACCGGCAGTTTTTGTCCGGGCCGGGCTTTCAGGCTCAGCAGAACGTAGTTATCTCCCACCAGTCCCTTTTGGGTTATGCTGGCCACTGTGCCCTGATATACGGCAAAATCCTGCTGCACGCCGATGGTCACATGCACCTGCCCCGGGTCCATCTTATCCACCGAAATATCTAGCACACGCCCGATGTTGATACCTGCATATTTTACCGGCCGCCCCACTGAAAGATCTTTCACCGTCAGAAATCTGATGTGATAGGTGTCTAGCTTTTCCCAGAATCTGTGTCCGCCGAAAGCCACAATGAAAAGCCCCAGCACCGCGAGCCCCAGCGTTATTGTCAGGCCCGCTCTGACCATCTCTTTTGTTGTATGTTTTCTGTCCAGCATGTTGTCCCCGGCTACCGGTGCGTTACAGCAGCCAGTCCGGTGTTTTTCTGGCATCCGGCCGGCGTTCCAGAAATTGCCTGATGTATCTGTCCTGCGACTTGCGCAGATCATCTGTTTTGCCGGTAAACAGCACCCTGCCCGCATGCAGCACAATGACATGCTGTGCAATACGGTACAGGCTGTCCAGATCATGGGTGACCACCAGTATGGTCATCTGCAGTGAATCATGCATGTCTGTAATCAGTTGATCCACCTCTGCCGCCGTTATGGGGTCAAGCCCTGCAGATGGCTCGTCACACAGTAGAATTCCCGGATCCAGAGCCAGTGCCCGGGCAAGACCAGCCCTTTTGCGCATACCTCCGGAAAGCTGTGCAGGCAGCATGTCCATTACATTATCAAGCCCGACCAGCGACAGCTTGAGCCGCACAACAGTGCGTATGGTTTCATCGTCCAGACGCGTGTGCTCCATCAGGGGCAGGGCCACGTTTTCGCCCACTGTCAGCGACCCCAGCAACGCGCCGCCCTGAAACAGCACCCCCATGTTGCGCCGGTAGCTGTACAGCTGCTCGCTGTTCATGGCGCACAGATCGTCCTGCCCGATATATATCCGGCCGCGCCGGGGCAGCTGCAGCCCCAGTATGTGACGCAGTAAGGTTGATTTTCCGCAACCGGAACCGCCCAGCACAACAGTTATCTTGCCGGCCGGAATGGTCAGATGCAGGTTGTGCAGCACAATATTGTGCGGGTAGCCCACATCGACATCCTGCAGGGTTATGGATGGTGAAGAGTGCATGATCTATCCTGCCAGATAATTGATGGCTGTAAAAAACAGATCAAGCAGGATGACCATGAATATTGACTGCACAACAGCCTTGGTGGTGCGTCTGCCCACATCCGCCGCACCACCCTGTGCCATGAATCCCTGCCAGCAACATATCAGGGTGATGGCTGTACCGAAACCGGCGGCTTTGACCACGCTGGAAACAACATCGCCCGTACCCAGAAAATACACGGCCTGATTCAGGTACCCGCTGAATGAAAGCCCCAGCCCCAGCGCAGCGAACAGACCGCCGGAAATGATACCCACAAGGTCTGCCCACAGTGTAAGCACAGGAAGCATGATCAGCATGGCACAAAGCTTGGGCACCACAAGATACCGTACAGGCGAGATGCCTATGACCTCAAGCGCGTCAATCTCTTCATATATCTGCATGGTTGATATTTCGGCGCAGAATGCCGCTCCGGAACGGCCTGCCAGAATGATGGCTGTAAGCAGCGGTCCCAGTTCCTTGACAATGGTCACGCTGACCATGTTAGCCACATAGCTCAGCGCCCCCACCTTTTCCAGCTGCTGCGCCGCCTGCAGCGCCAGAATCATACCCGTGCAGGCAGCGATAACTGAAACAATACCCAGCGATCTTGTGCCCGTTTCGGCAAGCTGATGCCACATCAGCCGCCGGTAGAAAACGCGCTGCCGGCGACGTGCCTGTGCAGGCCACGACAACAGACTGTTTATCAGCCAGACGAATGTCTGCACCTCGCGCGGCATGCTCAGTCTGCCCTGTCCTTCCGCAGACCGAAAATCGGAGCTATCTGGGTGAGTTCAAAAAGTTGCCGCACGCGCACCGAAGCTGCACTTATGCGTATTTCTCTGGACTGTTCCTGCAGTTTCCTGCGCAGTTCTATCAGTAACGCAAGCCCCGTGCTGTCTATGTAACTGACCTTTTCCATGTCCAGCACTACCGCCCCGCCGGAGGACTCGATATGCCTGTGCAAGGCTGCCCGCACCTGCGCAGCAACGCTGTAGTCAATTTCCCCTTCCAGAATAAGCGCCCCATTATCCGAAATGCTGCTTTGCCATACTGTCATCGTTGCCCCCCGTGCTGCATCAGACCACGTCAGTGCAGGCTTTTTTGTCTGTATTTTTCAGGATACGAAAAAATGACTCTTGTGCCAACCGGCATATTTAACGTTTGTCTTCCGCAACCGGAACTGGCGGCGTCAGCGGGTCGAAGCAAGGCCGTGCAACGCGTCGCAGGCGTATCTGTGGAAAATGTGATGCGCGTACTGAGGGTGCAGGGAGATCATCTCCCTGCCCGCCGGAGGCTGTTTGGGATGGATATACCGGACAAAGCAAAAAAGCTCCGGAAGGATCCGGAGCTTTTATTTACAGCCAGCGGCTGATAGCGGGTGCCTGATGCCTGCGGACGGCTTCTTCAAGTTCAGGAGGCGATACGGATGCAGCCCCGACCTGTCCCACAACAACACCTGCGGCAAAGTTTGCCAGCATGCAGCTGTCCAGCAGAGATATGCCGGCAGCCTGTGCCAGAGCCAGCGTTGCTATGACAGTGTCGCCTGCGCCTGTTACGTCAAATACGGCCTGCCCAGTGGTGGGTATGTGCCACACTTCATCCTGACCGTTAAAGAGCGCCATGCCGGAGGCCCCCAGTGTGGTCAGCAGTTTGCTGCAGTTGAGCAGTTCGAAGATACGTTTGCCTGCGGCAAGAATTTCTTCACGCGAACCGGCTGGCATACCTGCGCCTTCGCTTGTTTCCTTGGCGTTCGGTGTCAGGATGAAGACATCTTTATACAGCCGGAAGTTCCGTGTTTTGGGGTCGACAAAAACATTGTGGCGTACGCCGTGCCGGGCGGCATATGTATCCAGAAGCGTATTCAGCCGAGACATGAAGACGTCTGTAACCAGTCCTTTTCCGTAGTCGGAAAGAATGATTACATCATGGTGCGGGAGTCTGTCTTTTATGGCTTCAAGCACTCTGTCCAGTCCGGTGCCGGTCAGCGGAGAGGTGTCTTCGCGGTCTATGCGTACCATCTGCTGCTGTCTGGCCAGCACTCTTGTTTTAATGGTCGTTCTTCTGCCTTCTATATCAATCAGATTTGCCTGCAGGTTTTCGTTTTGCAGTACATGGCGCAGCGTTGCTGCGTTGCTGCCCGTACCGCACAGGCTTATCAGTTCCGGCTTTCCGCCCAGTGACTGGATATTTTTGGCCACGTTGCCGGCTCCGCCGATAAGCAGTTGCTCGCGCTCAACACCCACCACAGGCACGGGAGCTTCGGGTGATATACGCTCTGCATCGCCGATCAGGTACTCGTCCACCATCACGTCGCCGACGATAAGCACTCTTTTGCCGGTCAGAGCCGGTATGGCGGCGCACAGGCGTTCAGTATCAAAAGAATAGGTCATGGAGTGGCGCCTTTGCTACAGTTCAATGCCCAGCAGTGAAAGAACCCTTGCCAGCTCTTCCTGAGAAGAAAAAGACAACGTTACTTTTCCTTTTTCTTCCGAACCGGTGATACTGGCCTTTACCGGCATGGTTGCTTTAAGTTTTTCGCGCAGGCTGCTCATAGTCGGGCTGGGCATGGTTCTGGGAAGTGCGGAAGCCTTTTTTGCCGGGCCAGCGCTGTTTTCTGCGGGCAGTTCGCCGTGCTCTTTAAAGTATGCGGCCTGCTCTTCTGCTGCCCGTACGGTCAGCCCTTCGTCGATTATGCGTCTGTGCAATGCTGCGCGCGCGGTCTCGTCCGAAACGGATAACAATGTGCGGGCATGTCCGGCTGTCAGCGCTCCTTTTGTCAGGTCCTGCTGTGCTGCTTCGGGCAGCTGCAAAAGGCGCAGTGTATTGGCTACGGCAGATCGGCTTTTACCCAGTCTGGCGGCCAGCGTTTCCTGATTCATGCCGAACTGCTCTTTCAGCTGTGCCATGCCGTGAGCTTCTTCCATAGGGTTCAGGTCTTCGCGCTGCAGGTTTTCTATCAGAGCTACGGCAAGGGTCTCTTCATCCGTCAGGTTTTTGATGATGACGGGTACGTCTGTCACCCTTGCTTTCTGGCATGCCCGCCAGCGACGCTCTCCGGCGATTATTTCGTACATGCCTTCCGCGTTTTTGGCGGGCCGCACCAGAAGCGGCTGTAATACACCCTGTGAACGGATGGAGTCTGTCAGCTCCTGCAGAGCTTCTTCGCTGAAATGTTTGCGCGGTTGATCAGGATTAGGCATCAGCGCCTTTATGGATACTGTGCCCGGATTTTCATGTTTGGTATCTGCCGCGGGCGCTTCTTCCTGATAACCTTTAAACAGGGCATCCAGTCCGCGACCTAATCCTCTTTGCACAGCTGCCATTTCTCTCTCCTTGACAATATGTTGATTCCTCCTGAATTGTGTTGCAGCCCTATGCAAGCGCAACAACTATTCGGAGGCGAAGTATGTCTGATAAAAATACCCATGTGCTGCCGCTGTACGACAGGCAGGGCAACCTGCATTCAATAACCATCAGTGCAGAACTCTGGAACAGGGTGGGCCGCAAGGTTGCTCCCCTGCTGGAAAACGCCCTTGATGCCATGTATCCGACGGTGGAACAGCCGGAACCGCTGGAAGACTGGGAGTCCTTTAAAGAGTTCTGGGACTTCAGGTATCCTTTTAACGCCGAGGTGCAGTGCAACTGCTGCGGGGCAAAAACAGAAGACTGGGAGCATGATGCGGCCAAACCGTTTCGGCTGACCAATGCCAATCTTGGCGGGCTGCTGGTTTTTCGTTGCAAGGCCTGCGGGGCCACTGTGCGCAAAAAACACTTCAAAGACCACATCTGCTACGAACATACAGCCGTGTGCACCGAGTAACCGCCCTACCCGTTTTTCTGCTGGGGCCTTCTGAGCACAACTTCTTTGGACAGTGCCAGATAGGCCTCAGCGCCTTTTGATTTCACGTCATAATGAATGATTGATTTTCCGTAGCTCGGGGCTTCGGAAAGGCGCACATTTCTGGGTACCACTGTTTCAAACAAATGGTCCGGAAAACATTTGCGTACTTCATTTTTTACCTGACGAGAAAGTCTGTTTCGCAGGTCGTACATGGTAAGCACAACGCCCATCAGCGTCAGCCCCGGGTTAAGCCGTTTCTTTACCTGTTCGAAGGTCTGCAGCAGTTTGACAATGCCTTCCAGTGCAAAAAACTCGCATTGAAGCGGAATGAGCAATTCGCGTGCGGCACACAACGCATTCAGCGTGATAAGCCCCAGCGATGGCGGGCAGTCCAGAATTATATAATCGTATCTGCTTTCCAGATTTTTCAGGACATCTGTCAGATAATATTCTCTACCCATTTTATCCACCAGTTCCAGCTCCACGGCCACCAGATCGGTGGTGGTAGGCAGTACGGACAAATATTCCAGATTGGTGGGGTGAACGGCTTCCAGCGCTTCTTCCGGCCGGAAAAAAACCGTGTACAGGCTTTCGCCCAGTTGGTCCGGATCAATGCCCAGTCCGCTTGTGCCGTTAGCTTGCGGGTCGCAGTCTACCAGCAACACGCGTTTTTCCATCACTGCCAGCGAGGCCGCAAGGTTAATGGCAGTCGTGGTCTTGCCTACTCCACCCTTCTGGTTAGCGATAGCGATGATTCTTGCCACAGCACTCTCTCTCGGTTTGCACGTTCATGTTTCACGTGAAACATGACAAACAGTCATATTTCACGCTGAGGTCGAGTGTATAGCTAGTAAAGCGGCCAGAAAGTGTCAACGGGTGTCGGAGTATTTTTACAGGCGGCATGATTGCCTGTTTACAGCTTTAACCGCTCAACCACGGTGCTTTGCTGGTTGTTAAGGCAAAACTTAATGTTTCACGTGAAACAAAAGAAAGCCTGATGAGAAGTCTTTTTGTATTACAAAAAGAAATACGTTGAGCGAGACCATGCAGCAACAAAAAAGCCCGCAAAAGCGGGCCTGAAGTCTGGAGCTGTACACGGCAGCTATTTTTTGTAGTACTCCCGATACCAGCTCACAAAGTTTGCTATCCCTTCTTTGAGCGGAGTTCCGGGCTTGAAGCCGGTGTCGGCAATCAGGTCGTCCACATTGGCATATGTTGCTTCCACATCGCCGGGCTGCATGGGCATCATATTTTTAATGGCCTTTTTGCCCAGGCATTCTTCCAGAGTCGCGATGAACTCGCCAAGCTCTACCGTGTTGTTGTTGCCAATGTTGTAGATGCGGTACGGCGCAGGGCTGGAAGAAGGGTCAGGAGCTGTTCCGTCCCATTGGGGGTTGGGCTCGGGAGTGCGCATGGTTACGCGCACCACTCCTTCGATGATGTCATCAATATACGTGAAGTCGCGGCGCATGTGCCCCTCGTTGAACACATTGATGGGCTTGCCTTCCAGAATGGCTTTGGTGAACAGAAAAAGAGCCATGTCCGGTCTGCCCCACGGGCCGTATACGGTAAAGAACCGAAGCCCTGTGGTAGGCAGTCTGTAAAGATGGCTGTAGGTGTGAGCCATCAGTTCATTGGCTTTTTTGCTGGCGGCGTACAAGCTGATGGGATGGTCCACGTTGTCGTGTACGCTGAAAGGCATATTGGTGTTCAGACCGTAAACAGAGCTGGACGAGGCATACACAAGATGCTTCACCCCATTGTGGCGGCAACCTTCAATTATGTTGCCGAAGCCCACAAGGTTGGACTGGATATATGAACGCGGGTTTTCGATACTGTAGCGGACTCCGGCCTGAGCAGCCAGATTGACTACATGCGTGAACTGTTCTCTGGCAAAAAGCGCATCCATGGCCGTGTCGTCGGCAAGATCTGTGGGCGTAAAAGTAAAGCCCTTCTCCTGCTGCAAAAGGGCAAGGCGGTCTTTTTTCAGCTGTACGTCGTAGTAATCATTCAGGCAGTCAAGGCCTACAACAGTATGCCCTTCGGCAAGAAAACGTCTGGAAAGGTGAAACCCTATGAATCCGGCTGCGCCGGTGACTAGTATATGCATGTCTGATTCCTGTTCTGCTGCGCTGCTGCGCAGTCTGTGTGCGTAAAAAATGACAGGCGGAAATATAGAGCAAAAGTCCCCCGCCGTCACCTTTTGCCCTGAAGGTAATCCGGACGGATGAAAAATGCTGGTGGCAGAGGGTATCGCCGCCTACGGTAAGCATGAAAAATTTTACGTTCATGCCGGAAGCATTACAGGGAAGCTTGAATCCGGTTGCGCTGACGGGCCGCTCTTTTGACGCAGCCGTATCGTGTGATGAGCCGGTCCGCAAGTTCGCCGTTAGCCCGATAAGGCTCAGCTGACCGGAACCGCACATGCGCAACGGGGGATACAAGGGGAATCATTCCCCTTGCCCGTCGGAGAGCTATCACAATGCGATCTCACTCTGCCTCCGGCGGGCAGGGAGATGATCTCCCTGCACCCTCAAAGCGCGCATCGCATAGTTCATAGATACGCCTGCAGCGCGTTGTGCTGCGTTGTTCCGC